>JAJRSN010000058.1 GCA_024278715.1 Calditrichota bacterium | reverse complement strand
TCTTAAGAGTCCGGATAAAGAAGAGAGCTGGCTTAAATTTCGTCAGGATCAAATCACAAACCTGGTCGATCTTTTATCCGCGGAAATTAAAAGACAGAAAAAAATCGTCTCCGCCGCAGTGTTTGCCACGCCCGATCTGGCAAAACGCTATGTGCGCCAGAATTGGGGCGAATGGAATATCGATCTCGTTTTTCCGATGATTTATCACAAATTTTATAATAAGCCTTTGGAATGGATTTACACGGCAACCCGCGAGGGAACGGCGGTTTTGCCGCCCGATAAGCCCCTTTATTCGGGATTGTTTTTAGATCATATTAAACCGGAGGAATTGAAAAGGGCTTTTAATTACGCCCTCAAAGGCGGGGCAAAAGGCGTTTCATTGTTTTCCTACGGGAATTTAACGGGCAACGGTGATTACCTGAAAGCGCTGAAAAGTTGAGATATTTTAATCGATTTAAAACAATTAGCCAACGAAAGGAAACAGATGCAGGAAAAGAGTCTGCAAAGCAAACCCTATCGGTTGATTAATAAAATTCAGCATTATGCCTGGGGCACAAAAAACGAACAGGCTTTTATCCCCAAACTTTTGGGGTTAATTCCCGAACCCGACGTGCCTTACGCCGAGCTGTGGATGGGCGCGCATCCCAATGCTCCTTCCGAAGTTGATCTGGGCTCGGAAAAACGCTCGCTTACTGAGCTAATTCAAACCTATCCGGCGGAAATATTGGGACAACGAGTCGCGCGTCAATTCAACAATCAATTGCCGTTTTTGTTTAAAGTGCTGTCGGCTGGAGAAGCGCTGTCTATTCAGGCGCATCCCAATAAAAAACAGGCTGTGGAATTGCACAAGCGCGATCCCGAGCATTACCCGGACGATAATCACAAACCGGAAATCGCTATTGCCCTGGATGAATTAACCGCTCTGGTGGGTTTTCGTGATTTTTCCGAATTGCAGTTCGTCCTTCGGGAATATCCCGAAATAGCCGATTTCGTCGCGGAGCCCGCGCTTGGCTCTTTTTTACGGGAGGAGAAATCCGCCGAAGCTAAAAAAGTTAAAATAAAGCAAATGTTTCGTACGCTGATGATAAAATCCGGCGAAAATCCCGAACTTCTGGAAGAAGCCATTGCCCGTCTGGAAAAGCGCCTGCAAAAAAAGAATTCCCGCACGGAACAGGAACAACTGTTTCTTGAGCTTCGCCGCAAATACGGCGCGGACGTCGGCTTGTTTTCAATCTTTCTGTTAAACCTGATTCACCTTAAAAAAGGACAGGGCGTTTTCTTAAAGGCGGGAATTCCCCATGCTTACCTTAAGGGAAATATCATTGAATGCATGGCGAATTCGGACAACGTGGTTCGGGCGGGATTAACTCCGAAATTTAAGGATATCCGGACTCTGGTTGAGATTTTAACTTACGAGAACGGAGCTGCGGACATTTTTACGCCCGACGAAAACAGCGCGGAATTTACCTATCGGACGCCGATCCCCGAGTTCTCCGTTATCCGCTGGAAACTTGCGCCCAACCGTAATTTTGAGCATGCCGTGGGCAGCGTGGAAATTCTTCTTATTCACAAAGGTCGGGCGGCAATAATAACGAACAATCAACGGACGGAATTTAAGGCGGGCGATTCGATTTTAATTCCCGCTTCTTTAAAAAAATATGCGCTTTTTGGCGAAAACGAGGCGGAAATATTTTGCGCTTTTGTGCCATAATCCGTAATGTTGCAGGGATGCAGATCGAACGAAATAATCAGGAGGATGAATGCAGAATCAGGAGATTCAGATTTATCAAAAACGAATCGAACAATTCAGGAAACGCATCGAAAACTATATTTTGCCGGAATCCGTTCGATTAGAGGCGGAATACGGCTGGTCAAAAGAAGCGGTTCCGTTCGAGAGTCGTTTTCAGCTCTCATATAAATCAATTGAAGAAGGTGATTTTTGGGGGAACGCCTGGGAAAGCGCCTGGTTTCATCTTAAAGGGCGGACGCCGCGGGAGTGGAAGAACAGGGAAGTTGTCGCCCAATTAAATTTTTCCGGCGAGGCTTTAATATTTTCCGAAGCGGGTGTTCCCCTGCAGGGATTGACCAACTCATCGGTTTATTATTCAAGCGTCAAAAAAGAGATTTTTCCGCTCTTCAAATCTTCCGAGGGCGGCGAAGAGGTTGATCTGTGGGTCGAAGCCGCAGCCACCACTCTTTTCGGGGTTTACACCGAAATGGACCCCGCGCCCGACAGCCCCAAACGATACGGGCAGTATGATGCTAAAGTTGTGCGAATCCGCCTTTGCACGTTTGATCGGGATATCTGGCGTTTGACACTCGATATTGATATTTTGCTCGGTTTGTTAAAACATCTTCCCGAAAATTCCGTCCGTTTTGCGCGCGTTTTAAGAGCGCTGAACGAGGCTATTAACATTTTTGCCGACAATCCGCGGAACGCTGGCAAATCGCTTGAGGTTTTAAAACCGGTCATGAATAAACCGGCGCACGCTTCGGAGCTCACGGTTTATGCCGTCGGACACGCACATATCGATACAGCCTGGCTGTGGACGGTCACGGAAACGGTTCGCAAATGCGCCCGTACCTTCGCCAGTCAGGTGGCGTTGATTAAGGAGTATCCCGAGTACATTTTCGGCGCATCGCAGCCGCAGCATTATCAGTTTGTCAAAACCCATTACCCTGCTTTGTACCGGGAAATCCGCATTCTTGTAAAGCAGGGACGCTGGGAATTGCAGGGGGGCATGTGGGTTGAAGCCGACTGCAACCTGATTTCGGGAGAGTCCATGGTGCGGCAAATTTTACACGGCAAAAACTTTTTTATGGACGAATTCGGCGTTGATGTTAAAAATTTGTGGCTGCCCGATGTGTTTGGTTATTCCGCGGCGCTTCCTCAAATTTTACAAAAGAGCGGAATCGACTACTTTTTGACCCAAAAGCTGTCGTGGAATCAAATCAACGATTTTCCGCACACGACATTCGTTTGGCGCGGAATTGACGGCAGCGAGGTATTGACGCATTTCCCGCCGGAAAACACCTACAACAGTCAGTTAAACACCGAATTTTTGATTCCGGGTCGGAACAACTTTCGCGAAAAAGATTTTATGAACGAATTTATTTCTTTGTTTGGAATCGGAGACGGCGGCGGAGGTCCCAAAGCCGAATACATCGAATACGGAAGACGGATGGCAAATCTCGAAGGTGCGCCAAAGGTCAAATTTGCCTCAGCCGGACAATTTTTCGAGCAGGCGGAAAAATATCGCCGTCAACTGCCTCTCTGGATGGGTGAGCTTTACCTGGAAACACACCGCGGCACTTTAACTTCGCAGGCGAAAGTCAAAAAGGCAAACCGCAAATTGGAATTCAAATTGCGGACGCTGGAAATGCTCTGGAGTTGCCTGCTCCCGGAGCGGTATCCGCAAAAAGAATTGGATGCCATCTGGAAAAAGGTGCTTATCAATCAATTCCACGATATTATTCCCGGTTCAAGCATCCGCAAAACCTACGAAATAACCGAAAGGGAGCACGAGCAGGCAATGGCGCGTTGTGAAGAACTCGAAAAGCAGGCAGCCGGGCATCTGTTTGAGAAGGACGACGATAGTCTGGTGATTTTTAACAGTCTGCCGTTTGAATGCGACGAGTTGATCACGCTTCCGGAAGATTGGAGCGGCGCCAGTGATGAGGAGGGAAATCCGCTTCCCGTTCAAAAATCGGACGGCTGTCTTATCGCAAAGGTGCGCCTGCCCGGACTTTCGTTTGTTAATCTTAAAAAGGCGGATTCGCAAACGGCTGCCGATTCTCAGACCAAACAAGTCGATAACCGCGTTCTCGAAAACAGCAGAATCCGCTATGAATTTAACGAAAAGGGTCAGTTGATTAGCGCTTACGATAAAGAAGCCGGACGTTCCGTTTTAAAAGAAGGCGAGCCGGGAAATGTTTTGCAATTATTTGAGGATCGACCCAACGAATGGGACGCCTGGGACATCGATCTGTTTTACGAAGAACAGTTGCTGGAAGAGGCGACTTTAATCGGCAGCCGGAAAATTGAAGAGGGCGCGTTGAACAAGGGACTGTTTTTTGAATTCCGCGTGGGTAAGTCGCGGATCGAACAAAAAATCTTTTTGAGGAACGACAGTAAGCGTCTTGATTTTAACACACGAGTTGAATGGAAAGAAAAGCATCGCATGTTGAGAGTCTCCTTTAAAGCGGATGTGAATGCGGATCAGGCGGCGTTTGACATTCAGTACGGCTACATACATCGTCCGGCGCACCGCAACACAAGCTGGGACAGGGCGCAGTTTGAAACTGTGGGACATAAGTACGCCGATTTATCGCAGCCGGATTATGGCGCGGCTCTTCTTAACGATTGCAAATACGGTTACAAGGTTGAAGACGGCGAATTGAATTTAAACCTTTTGCGCTCGCCGACCTATCCCGATCCGGATTGCGATCAGGGACTGCATACGTTTGTTTACAGCTTTCTGCCTCATACGGGCGACCTTGTAAATTCGGATGTCATGGAAGAAGCCTTGAAACTAAATCAGCCTCCTC
>JAJRSN010000057.1 GCA_024278715.1 Calditrichota bacterium | reverse complement strand
TTGCGGTTGACGCCACCGAACAACCCGATCTTCGCTGCTGGAAAACAATGCCCGATAAATGTTTGATCGGCGAATACGAAATTACGCCTGGCTCCCATAATATTGCCGTTACCGGTCTTTCCGGAGACGGGACAATCCTTTATTCAAAAAATTTTCCTGATTATTCCGTAAAGGACGGTGTAAATCTTGTTCATTTTACAACACTGCAGTGAGTTTAAGTTCAGGAGCGGAAGATGAAATTTTTAATGAAATTCGTTTTGGTTATTTTATTAATTCAATTTACAAATTGTACCTATGCCCAAAAAGGGAAAACTGTACAAAAAGGAGATGAACGCCCGCAGTGGATCGAACATCCTTACTCATTATATTCCGAACGACAATATTTAGTGGGAGTGGGAAGCGGAGACACGCGCGAAGCTGCGGAAAAAAACGCAGTCGCGCAAATCGCCAAAATTTTTAAAACGGATATTCGGGTCGATGAAACGCTGATCGAAAGCGTTTTGGAAAGCACCAAAGGGAAGAAATCGGAGTTGTCAACCTCTTCCGAAATTTACAATCGCACGCGAATTAAGAGCGATCAGCAGTTAAAAAACGTCAAAATAGATCAGGTCTATTTTTCGGAAAAAGACGGGATGTATTACGCCCTGGCATATCTGGACCGCGTTGAAACATCTGCGCTTTACGAACAGGATTTTAAGGAAAACGATCGGCTAATGCTTGAGTATTTTCAAAAGTCGCAGAACGAAACTAATAAATTACACCGATTGTCCGATATTAACAAATCCATCGCTCTTTTCGAGATAAACCGTTTAATTAACGAGCAATACAAGGTACTTACCGGCGGAAACGTACTAACTCCTTCTGTTTCAAAAAGCGAACTTGACCAGGCTTTGCGTTCGGTCAGGGAAAAAATTTCGGTAAGTTTAGCCGCCGGCTCCGATACTCCCCAAGAGGTCGGAGATTATTTGCGTGAAATAATCGGAAATATCGGATTTAAAATTGTTGAGCAAAACGCCGATTTTGTTATTAATTATGAATTGCAAACGGAAAAGAGCAGCCTCAACCGACCGGGAATTGTAGCCTTAAACTGGCATTTAAAAATTGATGTGGTGGATCGGGTTAATAACTTTACGCTAAAAACGTTTAATATGAATAAGCGTACCGCGGCTATTTCCGAAGGAGAGGCAAAGGCAAAAATTTTAAGAACCGTAAAGGAGAATTTAAAAACCAAATTTTATCGGCAATTGATGGATTACCTTAATTCTTTTTGAATCTTACAGACCTAAAGGTTTAATTTTGATATAGATCAATGAAAAGTAACTGTTTTTTATTCATAATTAACTTAAATCATTAGCGGGTTCAATCAATTAAAGGAGAATATCATGAAGCGTTTTGTTTATTATTCATTTGCAATGCTTCTAACCACCGCCCTAATCATGTCTTGCGTAAGTACAAACAAAAAAGTCGCTGCCACCGATCCGGGCGCCATGGAGGTTATGGAAGATCCTTTTCAGGATTTAACTGACATGGCTAACCAGATAATCGAGGCTGGAGGAATTGCGGCTGTGGGACAGGGTACTTCTGCGCGTCAGGATCTGGCAAAGAAAAAAGCTGTTACCGATGCACAAGGACAATTGGCTGAAATTTTTAATTTAAAGGTCCAAAAGCTAAAAAAGAGCTTTCAGGAAGAAATAGGCAGCGCCAACGATTCCGAGATCAACGAAGCTTTTACCACGGTTACCAAAACTTTGACCAGTCAACTGCTTCGCGGCGCGATTACTAAAAAGGTAAAATACATGCGCAACAAAGAAACCGGACAAATCACAGCCGCCGCGGTTGTTGCCATTGAACCGAACACCGTCAATATGTCCATTTTAGATGAAATGAAAGCCAAAAAGCCCAAACTCTACGAACGCTTCAGAGCAAGTCAGGCTTATGACGAACTGAAAAAAGAGATGGAAAATTACGAAAAACAGCAGAATCAGGGTTTCTAATTCTGAATAGCTTTGGGGAAGACCGGATAAAGGTCTTCCCTTTACCACATAAAGTGTGATTACAACTCTTATGAAATTTCTGAAAATTTTGTTATTAACCGGACTTTTGATCCCTTTTGAGCTGTTCGCAATTGAGCGTTATCCGGAATGGTTCTTGTTTCCCGCCAAATATCCCGAAGTTATTACGGGATATTCTTACGGAGGGAATAGCGCGGTTTATGATGCGGAAAACATGTATTGCGCTTTTAAATCATGCGTCGTTTACGGAACGCTGGAAATTTTTGACGCTTCGGATCAATCGCAATGGTTAAAAAATTCCAATTATTACTATTATTTTTCTCCGGATTCCGTTGAAAAGATTCATGGCAGACTTGTGTCGATCGACTCTTTCCAGACAAATATTTTGACCGGGGATTACATTTCGGCTTTCATGCTCGATTCCGCCGCTTCCGTAAACAGCGGCTGGGTAAATGTGGACGAGTTAACGCCGCCCTCATGGATTGACAAAATATTCTGGCAAGATCAACAATACTCTTACGGAGTGGGAATGTACACTTCCATCGGCAATGAGAACGATGCCTGGAAAACGGCGGAAGAACAAGCCATCTTTGCTATTTTGAATAATCTTGCGGTGGGCTATTATAAATTACAATTTTCGATGAACGAAACAACTTATCATCCGTCTATGATCGAAGAAATCTCTTTTATTCGTTTAAAATATCTTTTAAAAAACATTCAGATTTTAGAGCGATATCCTGATGTTAAAAATAAATTATATTATGTTTTGGTTCGAATCCCCAATCGGGATATTATTTCCCCTATGCTTAATCGCAAGCCAGGAGGCGGATAATCGTTAATAAGGAAGGGGTTAGGGTATGTGGAAAGTTTTATTAAGCTTAATGTGTGTTATTTCATTTACCTACGGTTACGATTTTAAAGTAACCGTTAAATGGGATGAAATGAGTATGAGCGGCGAGGCTGAAGCCATTTTACAATATTATCACGACGGCAAAGTTGAAGCTATTCGCGGTAACCTTAGCAAGCCCTCAAGCGACGGAAACGTTATGGTCAATCGCACTTTAACCGGCGGGTCGCAGGAGTTTATTATCAATAATTCCAAAGGTTACCTGTTTAATATCTGGGTAATTAATGATCTTATGGATGAAGAATTTGCCGAGGAAGAAGATTATTACATGCTCTCCAACGCAAAAGTGGAGGTATGGATCGAAGATCGCGTTAACCATGGCACTTATCAGGTTAAACTAAAAGAAAATGTTCCGGGTTTGGTTTTCAGAGCGGGCGCCATAGTCGATGGAAATTTTTACAAATTTTATGAGATGTTCCGAAAAAAACGGTTGTATAAGGTCGAACTGGTGGATGCGGTTACAGGCAAACCGTTGGTTGACGCAGGCGTCTCCATCAAAAATAAACGAACCGGCGAAACAGTCGCTCTCGGACGAACCGATGAAAGCGGAAGTTTTATTCATGAAGTCGATTACGGCTCTTACGACGTATTGTTTACAAAAAAGGGCTATCTGGAAGCAAAACACGAATTTGAGATGACAATAACCGAATTACCGGTGAGCATGAATTTTGCCTTGACGCCCGTTGTGAACGAATATCGGATTGTTTTAACCTGGGGCGCATTTCCGCCCGATCTGGACGCCCATTTAGCCGGACCTCGACCCGATGGCGGAAACTTCCATATCTGGTGGCGCAACAAGGTTTTGATCGGCGGGAAAAATTTTCTGGATATTGACGACCAGAATTCTTATGGACCCGAAACAATTACTATCTACAAACCCGCCAAAGGCGTTTATACTTACGCGGTACATAATTTCAGCGGCAGGAATCGCCGCGGAAGCCTCGACCTTTCTTACAGCCGGGCTCATGTGGATGTTTATGCCGACGGAAGGCTTACCGCAAGTTTTGACGTGCCCATAGGCGTAAAAGGCAATGTGTGGAAAGTATTCCGGATTGATCAGAACATGCAGGTGGTCCCTGTTAATCAAATGTATGACGAAAGTAGTAGCGCAAGAGTGATTCGTTAAAGTTCTTATTGAAAACAGCTTATTTTGAGGAATACGACAATGAGAAAAACGCGGTTTTTCAGATTGCTGACAACGGTCGTAATCGTATTCGTCATCGGACTGCACAATCCGTTAAATGCTCAAAATAGCAAGTTTTTAATAGGCGAGGGATACGCCGACAATAACGATCCGAATCAGGCTCTGATTATTGCGAAAAAACGCGCCATGGCAGATTTAGCCAGTCAGATAAAAGCAAAAATACACACCGAATTTGAAAATACCGTAACAGAGAACGCAGCCGGAATTGATGAATACACGCGCAGCAAAATTAAAGTTATCGCCGATATGGAAATCGACGGCGTGGAATATCAAATCGATAGGCAGCCGCAGGTTGTAATAGCCCGCGCCGTTTTAAATAAGTCGCGCGCCAGAGAGATTTATTTTAATAAATGTAAAAAATTATTGAATGAATTAAATCAACGCCTTCAACAAATCGATAGGCTTTTTCAAGCGGACGATCGCAAACAGGCGCTTTCCGAATTGCTGCACGCTTCAAAAATTTTTAATGAGCTCGAACAAAGTA
>JAJRSN010000056.1 GCA_024278715.1 Calditrichota bacterium | reverse complement strand
ATTAAGGGTTAATGATTTAACGACAAAATCAGAATGGCATCTTAAAAATGTTATTTACCTTTTTTTAGGAACCGGGCAATTGCTCCAGCGACGTCTTTTGCCATTTTTTCCTGATCTGCAGAACCTCCAAAAAAACCTCCTCTGATTTCTCCTGAGAAAGTTCCCGAAGAAATAACCTTATTGTTTTTTTTGTCCATAAACTGGCATAATGTCTCCAAATAAGCTTTGCCCGCTCCCATTCCCAACAGCCATCTTAAAAATTGACTGCCGTTGTCCAGTTCATAGATTTTGCATTTGATTAATAAGGTACGGTCATCGGGAATAGGTTCTGCCTGAACTTTTTGATATATTCCCAGTCTTTGTACTTTTTCGATAATTGCGTATCTGAGTTCGGTGACAGTCGCAGGATCCAATTCATCTTTTGTAATTCCGACTTCAATCGGCGCCACCTCAATGTTTACATAAGATTTGGTGCTTTCTGTCGGAGGATAATCCAATGAATATCTTCCCATAGTGGCGCAACCGCCCAAAATGAGAAGAGAAATTAAAAAGACATTTAATAAAAGAAGGTTTTTAAACTTTAACATTTTTACCCCCTGCCTTTGGAAAAAATGATTTAGTAAGTTATTTGAAAATTTAAACCTATGTAATTTGTTGTTGATTTTAGATTTAAACCGTATTGAAACGGACGATTAAAAAGGGATGCCTGTTCATTGACAAAAAGGGTTTTCCATTTTGGCTTTAACGATCCCGTAATACCCCCGATCAGTATCCCTGCAGCCGTGAAGGCGCCAATAAACGCTCCTTCGTCTATACTTCCTTCCGTATAAGGGTCAGCATTGGTCTGGGCAATTGCCAAAGCCGAAGAAAGAGCAAATACGAGACCGCCGTACAAAGCATATTCCGCAGCGTATGTTCCTTTGCTTACTTTGATTATTTGAATGTCATCTAATTCACATTCCGAAGTATTGAATGTGTTCTTTTGCATATAGGTCAGATGATCATTGACGATTTTTAAATCATTTACCTCAAATCTCAGGTTGTTCTTTAAATAGATTTTTGCCTTTTTGTAGTGATATTCACCCGGGAATCTGAATGTCTGCTTATTATTTGTTTGACAATAACTTTCATTTAGAAATGACAGAATGAATAGAAAAACCAAATATAACTTAATTAATCTCATTGTTTCCTCCTGTCGCATAATTATTAAAAAAGTATCTGAATTTGGACGACTTAAAAAGCGCCTGAATTTTAATAAAACGAATTTTGCCTTAAATACTTAACAAACAGCGATAATGCAAAAAAAGAAAAATTCCCCAAATCAAATAGCCCCACCTCCCCAATGATTTTGGGGTTTATTATTCTAAAAAAGTTTATTGATTAATAAAGATTGCTATTAGTCATTTTAATATTCGTATAAACGGAATACAACTACCCAAAAGGATAGTTTTTGGCAATAACGTTAACGTTTTGGGTAGATGGAATTTTTATTGAGGCATTGTTTTTTGAAAATTCGAAAGTATTAAAACCTTATTCGTTCAGTCCGTGACGGAAATGTTTAATAATAGCCTGTGTCTTGTTTAAAACGTGCAATTTGCGGTAGATATTTTTAATATGGAATTTAACCGTTGACTTGGAGATGAATAATTCGTTGGCAATTGCCTTATAACTTTTGCCTTTGCGGAGTTTGTGCAATACCTCGGATTCACGATGGGTCAGAGCTTCTTCCGGCGGATATTTATGAAAAGAGTCGATGATCATGCGAGCAATGTTCATGCTCATGGGCGCGCCGCCCTTAAACACCTCTTCTATGCAATTGATTAAGTCCAAGGGTTCGGCGTTTTTTACCAGATATCCCGAAGCGCCGTTACTCAGGGAATCGAAGACCGATTCATTATCTTCGTGAATCGTGAGCATGATAATCTCGACCTGAGGATATTTGTGTTTAATGACGTTTACGCCCTCAATACCGGACATGCCGGGCAATTCAATATCCATTAAAATAACGTCCGGTGTATTTTGGGGAAAAGATTTGATCGCCTTTTCACAGTCAGGATAGCCGCCTACGCATGTGAATTCAGATTCGGAATTAATTAACGAAATTATATTTTCCCGAAGCTGTTGATCATCTTCGATAATAGCCACGTTTATCATTGTGTTCTTCTTCTGTTGAAAGCTTATTCTATTATAGCACAAAAATAAGGCGAAAAAAACTATCCATTAGGGTAGTTTTCCTTCAAAAATGATTTGAGTTCCTTCTTTAGGTTTTGAAAGGACTTTTAACCGACCGTTAATTCTTTCCGCTCTTTCCCGCATGTTTTTTAATCCGTTGCCGCGGGTGGAATGTTGCGGATTAAATCCGGTGCCGTCGTCTTCCAGTTTGATTTGCAGTTGATTATCGCGGCAGACTATGATTAGTGAAACCGCTGTGCAACCGTCCGCATGTTTCAGGATGTTTGTCATCCCTTCCTTGAAAATTCGTAACAGATTCTGCCGCCATTCTCCGGGCAATTTTAATTCTTCGAGTTGAGAGGTTAATCCTTCGATCTGAAAAGCGATATCGGTATTATCGAATAATTTGCTGCTGAAATTTTTCAACTGACTCATTAAATCGTAAACTGTATCCTTTTGCGGATCCAATTCCCATACAAAATTTTTCATTTCTTCAAAAAGATTGTCGGCGTTTTCCTGCATCTGTTCCAGATACTGCTTTATCGCGGGCTTATTTTTATTTAGGCGGGAAGAAAGCATTTTCGATAATAAGGAAATTTTAATGACCCGGTGTCCTAATTCGTCGTGAAAATCGGTTGCCATTTTACGGCGTATTTTTTCACGTTCTTCCGCTTTGGCTCGTTCCAAACGGATCATTTGTTTAAGCCGCAGACGATGCGCCAGAAATAGCGTCATAAAAATCATTATTCCGCTTAGCGTAATGAACCAATGGGTTCTCCAGAAAGGCGGCAAAATAATCACGTCCATGAAAATTCCACTTTCGTTCCATATCCCGTCACAATTGGCGGCTTTGACGCGGAAGGTGTATTTGCCGGGATCAAGATTCATGTAAATTGCTTCGCGGTTGGTCCCGCAATAAACCCAGTCCGGATCAAAGCCTTCCATTTTATAGGCATAGACGTTTTTTTTACTGTCTTTATAATGCAGCGCAACAAACTCAAAAGAAAAAACATTGCGCTTGTAATAGGGTATTTCTATTTTTTTAAGGCTGTTTAAAAATGTTCCGGAATGAATTTCTTTGCCGTACCGTTTAAATGATGTAAAAACAATTTCCGGGGGATAGGGGTTAATCACTGCTTCGGGAAAAAAGCTAATAAAGCCGTTGTTCCCGCCGAAAAAGACTTCGCCTTCACGGCTTTTGAAATAAGCCCCCATGTTGAATTCGTTGCCGATTAATCCGTCCTTTTGCGTGTAAATTTTTACAGCCCCGTTTTCGGGGTTGTACATTGCCAGCCCTTTGTTGGTGCTAAGCCAAAGGTTATTGTGGTCATCTTCAATAATCCCGTAAATTACATTATTGGGCAATCCCTCTTTTACCGTAATGTGCGAAAAGGTCTGAGTTCGCTTGTCAAAACGGTTTAATCCGCCTCCGTAGGTTCCCAGCCATAGAATATCTGGATCTCTTTTTGATTCGTGAATGGAAAGAACGCCGTTATTGTTAATGCTTTGGGGATCATCTTTCCGGCGGATAAAAAAGCGGATCGATCTGTTTTGGGGATTGTATCTTGCAAGCCCTTCATTCCAGGTTCCCAACCATAAAATCCCTTTGCCGTCCCGATGGATGACGCAAACCCACCCTTTATGCAAAGAATCGGTAAAGGCGTCCCGAAAAAGGTTTAGATAATAATATTTACCTGATTTTTTATCGTATCCGGAAAGACCGGTGCCGTTGCCGCCCAACCATAGGTTGCCCGATTGATCGTCGCAAATTGTATAAAGAAATTGAGCCGGAATTCTCAGACTTTCTGTGATTTCGGGGAAAAAACGAATTTGTCCGGTGTTGTAATTGAATTCAGCCAGTCCTTTACCGAGAATCCCCAACCACAGAAAGCCGTTTTTCCCTTTGAGCAGTTTTCTTACCTGAAAATGTTTTCCGGGATCTTCCGCCTCAAAAAAATTGTAATTGACGAACCGGGCGCCCGAAGTGGTTCTTTTTTTCAGACATGAAACGCCCCTGTTGGTTCCTACCCAAATTTTCCCGTCCGAATTCTGAACGAACGACCACACATTATTTCCGGATAAACTCGAAGGATTACCGTTTTCGCGTGAGTATTTGCGGAAATTGATTTTCGGTAAAGAAAGCCTATCAACGCCGTTCCCGGAAGTTCCTATCCACAATGTCCTGTTTTTATCCAGATACAACTGATTAATAAAGTTGTTGCTTAAACTGTTGGGATCGGTAGGATCGTGCCGATAATTGGTAAAAATAAACTTACCGTTTTCGTCCTGTGAAAGACGTGAAAGTCCGTTGTTATAGGTGCCGATCCACAAAGATTTTGAATAGTGATCGTAAACAATTGAATAAATCTTATTTCCGGGCAGACTGTTTTTGTCTTTGGGATCGTGAACAAAATTTGTGAATTTTCCGGATTTGTCTAATCGATTAAGTCCCCGACCGTCTGTTCCAAGCCAATAATTGCCGCTGCTATCCTGACAGATAGAGGCGATTGTGTTGGAACTGATTGAGTAAGGATTTTGCGGGTCGTGGGTAAAATTGGTAAATGATATTTTCCCGTTCTCTCTTTTCAGCAAGTTTAAACCGCCGAACTGAGTGCCGATCCAGATATTTCCGTTTTTGTCCTTATACAGACAAAAAATACGGTCGCAGCTAAGAGCGCTGTTTTTCGGAGTATAACGAAATAGAGAATCATTCGCCGGATTATACGCATAAAGTCCGTTTAGCAGGCTGCCTATCCAATAAACGCCCGAAGAATCGCGGACGATATTAGTTACCCCTTTTACGGGTAATTTGGAGAATGAACCGTTAAGTTTATTCAAAATATTAAGGTCACCGGCGTTTCCTATCCAAAGCGATGTTTCATCTTCAAATATTGAAAAAACGGAATTATTGGAAACCGAATTGCTGTCCGCGGGGTCGTGCGTATAATTCAAAAAAGAATAACCGTCGTATCTTGACAATCCGTCCTGAGTGCCAAACCACATAAAACCGGTCTTATCCTGTAAAATGGATTGAATATTGTTCTGCGCAAGACCATCATCCGCGGTAAGATGCTCAAAGGTAATATTTTTGCGATGATCAGCGTGTGTTTGCAGAATTGAGAAAAATAGGATTGAAAAGATTAGTGCCGCTCGATGCATAAAGCATCTCCGAAAATTGTATGATTGATGATTTCGCTGCAAGGTTACGGAATACCAATAAGATAAAAGTAATATATGGGAATGGGGATGTATAGTCAAACGACCGGGCAGGGCGACAAAGGTGACAAAGGTGACAAAGGTGACGAAGGGACGAAGGGACGAAGGGACGAAGGGATGTCGGGACGAAGAGACGGAGGGACGAAGGGACAAGGTCGTGATGCGTGATGAGTAAGACAAATGAAAAATGAAAAAGAAGAAAGCATAGAGCATAGAGCATAGAGCAGAGGGCAGAGAGCAGTAGGCAGTAAGCAGAAGATAATAAAATGTTTGTTGTTAAATAGGGAAATGCTTTTTTCTTCTCTAAAAAATAATTTGATTGAATGAGTTAAACTTTTGAGCGATGGTGATGATAACTCATTACTCATTACGCATTACGATTACCGTAAAAGCCGCTTAACCCTTACACGCAAGGCACAGGGCACAAGGAACAAGAGACAAGTGATTTGTAACCAGAAGCCAGACCGCTTACACCATTAACGCTTAACGAATTGGCGAAAAAGAGTAAGAATTTAGGTGTTAATCTATTAACCGAATCATAACTCATAAATCGTAATTGCAATCGTAAAAATTGTGATTAAATTGACATAACGGTTAATTCTAATTGTCTTATTTTGATCAATGAACTATTACCGATTAAGATTGTCCCGAAAAATATTAAAGAATTCCCGAGTTCTCCGATTTAGCCGAAGATTTAAAAATCAAAAGGGGTAAGCAATGATTCGTAACATTATTTTCCTGATTGTCGTAGGTTTGTTTGTTTCCTGTTCGGCTCGCAAGGGATTGCAGTCGTTCAGTCCGAAAGAAACACTGCACACGCCCGAAGAAATTATCGATATTATGGGCAAATCGAAAATTGTTTACACTTTGGATGTTTTGAAAGAGGAGTTTCCCGATTCCGGTTCCGCGCCCGCGGTTTTAAGCAATCAAAATTATCGGGTAAAAAATAAGGATGGATTCATACTAAATAAGTACGAACTAACCCGGGAAGAATCGGAAATATTAAATAAAGGAGAAGAAAAATTTAAGGATAACGAATTCGATCAGGCGCTTACCTATTATAAACAATTGCATAAAATGAAGCCCGATTATGCTTATGCTTTAATCCTGATAGGAGACGTCTTTTTTAATCAGGAAAAATATGACAGCGCCCGAGTGTATTTTCAACGGGCGATTGAAAAAAATCCGATCAGTTACACAGCTTATTGGTTTTTGGCTGATACATACTGGAAAACAGGCGACAGGGTGGAAGCGCTAAACACGATTACCAAAGCCCATGTTTTAAACAGAAATCACCCCGATTTGCTCAATACTTTGAAATATTATCGCGGCAAAATCGGAATTCCCTGGCACGAATGGAAATTTAATCCTCAGTACAAATTAGCCAAAAAGGGAAATCGGGTAATTGTTAAATTCAAACCGGAATGGACGGGGTATGCTCTGGTAAAGGCGCTTTGGAAATACGAACCCGGATACGCGGAATCAATGATCGGAGCGTCGCCCGACGATTATGCCTTTAACATGACCGAAGAAGCCGAAGCAGTTATTTCTTTAATAGCGGGCAACAAAGAAATGGGACATATTAAAAAAATAATCAACGACGGTTATTTCAAAGAATTTTTTTATTATGAAATCGTAGCAAGGGAAAACCCCGACGCTTTGCTGCTGCTTTCCGATGATGAATTGGATCGCGTCGCGGAATATGTAATTCGCTATCATTAAAATAAAAACAGCTTGTCCGCAGCCGGGGCGAAATTCTTGACAAAAATAGAAATTACTTCTAAATTATCTTTTCAAAAAGCGGGAGTAATTCAGCGGTAGAATGCCAGCTTCCCAAGCTGGACGTTGCGGGTTCGACTCCCGTCTCCCGCTCTTTTTAATTTTTGTCCCTTTTTATAATTGCGCCTTACCCGTTTATTTCTTTATTTTCTTCACTCGTAATTTAATGAATTCAGGCATTATGAAAAATCAAAAAATTTTACTGTTTATCGTTTTTGCGCTGTTACTCGGATGCGGTATTTCTAACAAAATCGCCTCGGAAAATAAGCGGATTACCTACCTCCGGTACTTTTTAAAAGGCAAACAATTGCTGGAGCAAAAAGAACTTGTGCAGGCTGAAATTTATTTTAATAAAGCATTGGAAGATAATCCCGGTTTTGTCCCCGCTCTTAACGGGATTGCCCGAATTTATTTGCAGCGCGGGCAATCGGATTTAGCCGATTTCTATTTGCAAAAGGCTTTAAAGATTACCCCGGAAAGTTTGCCGCTAAAAATAACCGAAGCAAAACTTTTGATATTGCGCGGCGAGTACGAATTGGCATTTGAAAAATTACTGACCCTCAGAAAAAGCGCGGAAGTTAAAAAATCAGAATCTTTCGCAAATTCAATACGCTTTAACCTGGCTGTAGCCGCTTTTCGGCTGAATAAATTTGAAACGGCGAAAAAAGAGATCGCTGCTTTGCTCGCTCTTAATCCGCGAAACGAAGAAGCTAAAAAATTGCTCGCCAAAATTGAAAAGAAAAAGAAAATATTAGAAAACCTCCCTGCCTCTGTTCGAGAAATCGGGCTGAAGAACGTAATCACCAGGCTTGACCTTGCCGTGTTAATCGACGCTTTAATACCGGACGATTTTATCCGTTATCCTTTACCGCAATCAATACTCGCGTTTTATCCTGATATATCGGTTGATTCATTAAGCGATTTGGACAAAAACGACGCTAATTATTCGGCTGTTCGATATGTGCTTTTAAATCGCTTAATGTGGAGCTATCCGGATCGCATGTTCCGACCGAATGATCCGGTAACAAGAGGCGAGTTTGCCTTGGTTCTGGAAAGATTGTTTATCGCGCATAACGGCAAAACGCCCACGCCGAAAAGCGCCGCCTCAAATCAAACCTCTGTGTTTGAGGATGTTCCGCGGCATCATCCGGCATACCGGGCGGCTGTATTTGTAAAACAGACAAATTTATTGACGGTTCCGGGAAAAACATTTGATCTTAAGAAGAGAATCAGCGGGGAAGCGGCTTTAAAGGCGCTGCTCAGATTAATCGAATTATGAAAGATTTCTTCCCTTCCACCTGACCTTTAGCGGCAAAAAGAAGAACACTCCGAACACCAGAAGATAAGCAAAATAAAAGAGTTCAAACCAGATAAAGTGCTTTAAAAGAGCAACCAATCGTAATTTTTTTAAGGGGGCGGTTAAAATTGCGAAATCGGTCGTTAATAAAATAAACAGCGACAGAACCGTAAAAAGATTGGCAATCGAAAGCAACGAGCTTACCAAAATAAGCAGATGAGTAATCACCGAAAAGCTTAAAATAAAAAGTCCCCAAGGACGTACGCTTTTGCCGCCTTTTATCCAGCGGTAGCGTTGGCGGAAAAAACTGCGCAAATCCGGTGAAGGGTGGCTGTAGATGCTGTTTTCCGGGTCAAGGGTGTGAATGATCTTCCATGAGGTCTTTTTGCGGACGGCTTCCATCAAGGCAAAATCTTCGGTAACCGAAAAACCGACGGCTTCAAATCCGCCCACCTGTTCGTAGGTTTCTTTGCGAAAGGCAAAGTTATTTCCCAGAATAGTGATCGGTTTGCCGGCGTTACTGTTTGCTGAAGCCAGTGTTTGCAGAAAAATCCAGTCCAACGCCTGCACCTTGGCAAAAAGGTTTTTTTGCGGATTAGAAACGGCTGATTCATCGAATGGGTACAGAACGGTCAGCGCGCCCGCCATTCCCACTTCCGGCGAAAAATAGCTTACCATTCGGGAAATCCATGTCTTGGGCGCCACGCAATCTGCGTCGGTGATCAAAACCAGTTCATGATCAATTTGCTTAAGTCCCTGAGCCAGAACATTCATTTTCCCCTTTAATCCGGGCAGCTCGTTTTTAACCGAAATCAGATGAAAATTGGAAAATCGTCCGGTAAATTCTCGGGCGATTTCCGGCGATCGGTCGGCGGAGCGATCGTCTAAAATAAAAACATCAAAAAACTCGGGATCGTAATCCTGTCGTGACAGGGAAGTCAGACAATCGCCAATGTATTCCTGCTCATTGCGCATGGCTATCAGCACTGCTACCCTCATGCGCGGCTTGATTTTTTGCGCTTTCGGTTGCGGAAAAGCGAGAAGTATTAAGGCAATCGTAAGATAAAGAATCGCAAAAATCAAAGTGATAAACAAGACGGCATCCATAACAACGGGTCACTCTTTTTCTATCGCCGGCTTTTGAACGGCGGCTTCGACTTCCTGCTCTGCCCAGCGGAAATAGCCCAACTGTCCTATCGCTCCGAATACAACCACGTAAAAAGGATGTAACAGCGCGGCGAACGGAAAAACCCAAATTGACCGCCTGTCTTCCAGAACAGTGGCAGCGCGGTTGATAAAAATGAATTCGGACAGCATTTTCAAAACCCACACAATCAAAAGATTTGCGGGCACGGTTAAGGAAAAAAGATAATAGCCGGTTTTGGCGACAAGCAGCAGATTAAAAAGATAGTATAGCGTCAACCCGAAAGTCATCCGAAAAGGATAATCGAATCCCTTGCTGGCATAGCGCATCCGTTGATGCAAAAATTTTGACCACAACCGCGGCGGGTTGTTGAAAACATGCGTTTTCCCGTCGATTGCGTATTTGATTTTGTAGCGTTTTGCCTCGCGAACAAGAGTTAAAAACAGATCATCGTCTCCGGAAATGTGTTTTTTGTAACGCCCGAATCCTCCGATTTCCTGATAGACTTTTTTGCGATATGCCATGTTGGT
>JAJRSN010000055.1 GCA_024278715.1 Calditrichota bacterium | reverse complement strand
GCCGTTCAAAAACTAACTACCATTATCGCGGACGATCCGCAAAATGTTCGGGCGTATCGGCTTTTGGGCGCGGCTTATCAGTCGCTGCGGCAATATGATAAGGCGGCTGAAGCTTTTAACAAAGCGCTGGATCTCGATCCAGCGGACGTTCGGATTTGCGTTGCTTTGGGAAAGGCGCTGTTTCAAGCGGGGCGTTATCCGGCTGCGGAAAAGACGCTGGTAAAAGCGCTGAAATCGGATTCTTCAAACATTGCAGCCCGGATACAGTTGGCGCGCTTGTATTTTCAACAGGGAAAATACCGGCGGGCGTTGCCGATTTATCGCAGCTTAATCCGGGAAAATCCGGTAAACAGTTATTTTCTCAAACAGGCGGGAAAATGCGCCGCAAAGTCCGGAAATTACAAATCGGCTGTCCGATATTTGGAAAAAGCCTTAAAACTGAATACCGAAGACCTGGAAATTTACATACTCTTGTTCAATCAGTTTAAAAAGCAGGAAGACTGGGCGTCGGTGCTGCCGATTGTCAATACCGGTCTGGCTGTTTATCCGTCAAATCGGAAATTACTGCTGGCTCGCGGCGACGCTTATTTTTCGCTGCAAAAATATGATAAGGCGGCGCAAGACTATCTTAACGCCATGAACCAGGGAGATACAACGGCGTACCTTTTCAAAAAATTGGGCGTTAGCTACTATTACATTAACGATTTTGGCGCCGCTTTACTCGCCCTGCAAAAATCGGTGCAAAAAAACGCTCAGGACCCGGTCGCTTTTTATATTTTAGGATTAACTCAAAAAGAGCTGAATATGCCGGACAAAGCTATATCGTCATTAAATAAAGCCTTACGCCTTTCGGTGCCGGATTACATTTCCGACGTCTATTTTCATCTGGCTGACAGCTACAATAAAAACAAGCAATACAAGCAGGCGCTAAACGCCTATAAAAAAGTTCTGGAATACAATCCGCAACGGAAATTGGTGCTGTTTTACATGGCGACGATTTACGATCGCTATTACAAAGACAGGCAAACGCCGTTGCGCTATTACCAAAAATTTCTGGAAGAAGTTTCGGACGATGTTGAAGCAAGGTACAAAAATTACGCCTTGGAACGGATGAAAGCCATCCGCGAAAAATTGCATTTTCAAAAAGGCAGAAAACTTCAACAAAAGGGCGGACAAAGTGAAAACTAAGCTCATCGTTTTTGTCATTGTTCTTTTTACCGGCGCGTTTGCTCAGCAGAGCGATTCAACGGAAACGGACAAATGGTTTAAACCCTGGAGCGAAAGAATCATAAATTGCCCCACGGTGGAAGAGTTGGTCAGTCTGCGCGCCGAATTTGAAAAGGAAAACGTGAACAATCCCCTGTATCTGTTAAAATTTTACAGCCTGTACCGGGATTATATTTACAGAATCGCGGACAGGGAATTCAAGCGAATCAAAACAAGAGAACAAAGGCTGCGTTTAAAAGAGCTGCTTTACAAAAATTACAAAGAAACCGAAGAGTTCACTTTAAAAATGGACGAATTATGTACCAGGGTGCCTGATGAAAAAAAGGACGATGATTTGCAAAGTTTCTGCAGGCGTATCGGGAAAGCGGCAAAATATATTTATTTTAAAAGGGATTTAAATTCCAAACCGGCTCCCGATTTTGCCTTTACCGATTTGCAGGGGGTAAAACGACATCTCTCCGAATTCAAGGGCAAGTACGTTTTACTTCATTTCTGGAACCGCCACAGCGTGCCCTGTATGGAAGAATTAGACGAATTGCGCCGGGCATACCTGAAATTCAAAGAAAAGAATTTGGAGATAATCAGCGTTTATCTCGGTTTCTCGCAAAATTCGTGGGAAACTCAGGTGGTGAAAAATCTGATTAAAGAAAAAGGGTTGAACTGGATTCACGTTCTCGGAGCGCAGACCGAAGGAATAAAAGCGATCTATTTTATCAGAAATTACCCCACGCTTTATTTGCTGGATCCCCGCGGGTTTGTTATTAAACAGGAAAAAGAATTACGCGAAGAAAACCTGAACGCCTCTTTAGCAAAGATTCTGCGATAAATTGACGTTTGAAATGCGGCTTGTTTTCAGCGTCAGAATTTTTAAATCATTCTTCTTTTTGCCTTACTTTTAATCCGCGGTAGCGGTTTAAGGCTGCCGCTATTTCAAAGCGCCTGGGAAGCGCAAAATTTCCGGGATGCTCGTCGTCTCTCCGAAACGGATTAAGACTATCCGTTCCTTCCTTTAGCAAAAAGGTCTCCGCCAAATCCATCAGTTCCCTTGTCGTTCGTTGACCGTCCATCCAGTGCCGGACGATAAAGTGCAAAGCAAATCCGATGGCTCGTGTTTGACTGATATCGACAATCTGTTCCACCTGACGCAGGTCTATTGTATGCTTTCCGAATTGAACGGAATGTAAACCCTTCGCTTCAATTTTAACCTCTTTTTTCCCTTTTGAGGCGTCAAAGCTCTGCGGTAAAGGCGCACGTTCGGTAATCGTTTTCCATTCGAATTCGCGCTCCGGGCGACGCTCCGTTTTAAATTGTTCCGCGATAGCCCTGGCTTGTTCGGTAACCACCTGCGGAACATATTCCCTCATTAAAATAACCGTATCCGCCGCCTGAAAATAGTCTCCGCTGCCGCCCATCACCAAAATGGTAGAAACTCCGAAACGGTCGTACATTTCGTGAATACGATCGATAAACGGAGTGATGGGTTCAAATTGTTTATGAACAAGCGCTTGCATGCGAGCGTCGCGAATCATGAAATTCGTCGCCGAAGTATCCTCGTCCACAAGCAGCGCCTCGGCGCCAGTTTCCAGCGCTTCGATGATATTGGCTGCCTGACTTGTGCTGCCGGAGGCGTCGTCCGTACAAAAGCTGCGGGCGTCTTTTTGCCGCGGCAAATGGTTGATGAAAGGACGAATATCAACTTTCTCGATCCGTCTGCCGTCTTCGGCTCTAATTTTTACCGCCGCCGGATTCGTCACAACATACTCCCGACCGTCGCCGGGAACGTGGGGATAAACGCCCAGTTCCAGAGCTTGCAACAAAGTGGATTTTCCGTGAAAGCCGCCGCCCACAATCAGCGTAATCCCCGCCGGAATTCCCGCGCCTTCGATGAAGGTTTGTCCGTTAACCGGATTCGGAAGTTCCATTTTTACTTTTAATTCCCTCGGGCTGCGGAAGGGGACGGCGTCGTTAACGGGCATCGGTTTTTGAGAAATGCCGCTTTCCCGCGGCAGGACGGATCGGTCGGCGATAAAGGCGATCAGATTTTTTGATTTTAACTGCTTTTGAACGGCGAAATAATTTTGAACGTAATAAGCAAATCGGGTTACAAATTCCTGATCAAAATTTTTCCGGAACATCGAATTTTGAATGATGCGCGGCAGTTCGTCAAAAAACATGGCTTCGGCTTCATCGCTCAAAATGGTTCGACCGCGGGCGGGAAGCCCGATCTCCATGCGCGCTTCCACAAATGAATCCGTTATTTTCAGCGCGCTGCGCGGAATAATTTCCTGTCCGCCAACGTCAATGGAAATTAATCCGCTCTTTCCCGTTCCACGGCGCATGCGGGCAATTTTGCGGATTTCCCCGTGAATGATTCGGATAATTGCGTCTGTGGTTCCCGATCTTCGGTGCGGATGCTGAATTAAGTCCTTCGGAATTTCAGCCTTTTGCATGGGAATGCGCACGCGAATTTTTGAAGGCGCGGCAAAGGGGTCGCCCTGAACATGGTCAATAAACAGAAGAAAATCGGGAAAGCGGTATTGTCCTTTCAGTTCTTTGTAGGCTTTGTAACCTTTTTTGTCGATGCGCCGTAAAATTTGCCGCAAAGAATTCTGATTTTCCATAATCCCTCGTCTGTTTGTTGCGATTGTCTTACGTTGAATTTTTTTCGGAGGAAATATTCAAACTCGTCGGGGACAAAAAATTGCGCTTCCGCAAAATATCAAACCGGTTTACCCTCTAATTTTTTTATCAGCCACATTTCCGATAAAAGCATAAGCAGAGCCAAGGCTAAAAAGTACTGCCACAGTTCCTGACCGATGCGCGCCTTTTGGATGGCTTTTTTGGAAATAGTGTTCGGCGTAAAGGTTATCAGGTCGCTGCGGAGTTTGGAAAAATCGACAAAAGGCTCCGCCCATTCCTGTTTGGAAAGATTCACGGAAAACAGTTGCGCTAATTTTGATCCCTGAAAAATTTGATAGTGCCCCGGCTGATTAAAACCGTCAAAATCGAAACGCAATCCGCGGTTTGTCTGTTTGGGGATAATCGTAAAAGGCTTTCCGCGCGGAGGCGACAGTTGATAATCGGTTTGCAATTCGGATTCGTTTAAATAGATCGAAATCGGGCTTCCCACGGTAAAATTCAGCGTCCGCCGCTCTTCGTTGCTTGCCAGAGTAAACAACTGATGCAAAAAAGGCACAAACAATCCGTCAAAAGGAAAACGGCTCCACTCCGCCGAAAGCCCGCCGCCGAAGATCCACAAGTTACTGAATTTGTTAATTTTTAACCGGCACAAAAAGGGATCGTTGTTCTCAAAAGACAAAACAGGCTGAGGACAGGAAATTAATTTGAAATACATGTAAAACTCGGGCCATTTTATTTGCGCCGCGCGATTCAGGAACACGCCTGCCAGTAAATTGTTTTCTCCGTTCGGCTGTTTTAAGGTGAAAAATTGCCGAGGGTCTTTGGCTTTGATTAATTGGAGGAATAATTTCTTTTTGACAAGTCTTTCGGTTAAGCGGTTGTAATCCGTGGGAGAAAGCTTTAAGCCGGGCACAAGAATAATATCGCGTCCCGCGTCGGCAAATTGCTGCAGATGGGCGAGAAAAGTTGTCGTGATTTGAGGCGGATCGTTTAGCGCGAGCAATTGGTAGTTGGAAAGGGCTTCGCCGTACCAACGGGAATAATCGGTTTGTTTGATGTTAAGATTGGTTCGCGACGATATTGTGTTCAGCGCTTCTTTTAGTTCGATCGGCGGCTGGTTTTGCACGTAAAGAACCTCGATTTTTTCCGGAATGAACATGGAAAGATAGTAATTGTTGTCGGCTAAAAGATCGTCGTCTTCGATCTCCGCTTTCAGACGGTAAAACCCTCCGTGCGACGGCGTAAAATACAATGAAACCTGATTTGTGCCTTGCGCGGGAACGTTTATTAGCTGCATGGCAAGGCGCGTTTGGTCTTCGAATAAACTGACCGAAGTTTCCCGCTCTTCGGAGGAGAGGTTCTTTAAGATAACCGACAGCTCCACGGGTTTATTGAGTTCGATTAATCGCGTTTTTATGTACGCGGTGTCAATGCTCACATTGTCAAACGATTCCCTGGGCGCAAGATTAATAAAATAGATTTGCGCGTTAAGTTTTTTAAGAACGGACAAGGCGGAATCGTTAACAGCTTTTTGGGGAATGCGGTTGTCACTGATGATGTACAATTCACGATTGTAGTTGGGAAAATTGTTGAATATTTCCTTTGCCTTCAGAAAAAGAATCGAATAATCGGGAGAAAAATTACTGACTTTCCATTGAGAAACATCCTCAGATTCAGTATAATTGACTTCAGAGAGTTGTGATGTTTGCGACGGGGCGGTAAGGACGGAAATGTGGTCGTTTTCGTCAAAAGTCTGTAAAATGTCTTTTAATATGTTTTTTGCCTGATCGAAGACAGGCTGAACGGACTTTTGCGCCTGCATGCTGTACGAATTATCAAGAATAAAAACCGCGGTCGTGTTGGCGCTCGAAGATTGAGTTAAAAAAAACGAGCGGACGGCGGGACGCGAAAAGGCTAAAACCAGAAAGATAACAAAGAGCATTCGCAATAAAATAATTAGTATTTGGTAAAGTTTAATTTGACGAATGCGTTTGCTTTGCAGTTCTTTTAAAAAACGAACGGAACTAAACGGAATAATTTTTAATTTTTTCCGATTTAAAAGATGAAGCAATAACGGGATTAAAGCCGCCGCCAGAACGGGTAAAACAAGGCTGTTGATGAAATTTAACATGTAAACTTTCCGGTATTCCGTTGAACCATGAGCCTAAATTAATATTTTATCCCAATATTTACAAACAAAGGGCTACTTTAAAATAAGATTGTTAAATTATTGATTTGAAAATAAACTCAGTTTGCAGGCAAAACATGGAAAAAATAGATCAGGCTGAAAAACGCGTTCCCCCCTATTCGGCACTTGCTTATTATTATGACCGGGTAATGGAGCATGTGAATTATTATCAATGGGCTAATTATGTGAAAATTCTTTTTAAATATGCCGATCGCAGGGTGCGGTATATCGCCGATCTGGCGTGCGGAACCGGCAGCCTTTTGCGCTATTTGGGAGGAATGAGACGGCGCGTTTTCGGGTTGGACCTTTCGTATTCGATGTTAAAAGCGGCGCAGGGCAAACTTTATAAGAGTCCTCTTGTTTGCGCCGATTTTACCAGCATTCCGCTAAAACCCCTTTCTTTTGACGCCGTTCTGGTTTTGTACGATTCCGTTAATTATTTGCATGAAGATAACGCCGTCCTTCAATTTTTTGATCAAACTTACCAGGTGTTGAAACCGGGTGGTTTGCTGATTTTCGATATCGTGACCCCTCATTTGTGCAAGACGGCTTTCAAAAAATATTATGAAAACGCCATGACGGATGATTACAACGGATACGAGCGATTCAGCTTTTACCGTGAACAGGATCAAACCCAGGTTAATCAGTTCAAAATTTGGATTAACGGAAAATTCTATTTTGAGGAACACAAACAAAAAATTCGTGAAATAAGTCAATGGATCGAGCTTATTCACAAAACTAATTTTAAAATAGAACGTGTTTTTAGTAACTTTACCCTGAAGCCGGCGGCGGAAACTTCGGAACGGGCGCATTTTGTGTTGAAGCGAAAATGAGCAAAAGAGTAAAACGCGCGGCTCTTTGTGGGGTCGGTTATTTCGGCAGATTCATTTAATCAAATAGACGCCATGATAATTGATATCAAAATTATTGTCCTGCTGGTAGTTTTATTTGCGGGAATTGTCTGGTTTGCTCTCAGGGTTCGGGAGAAAAACCGGAAATCTTTATTCTATGTGCTATTGCGTCTTGCTGAAGAAGAAATGGATACGCCTTTACCGGAGTTAAGCATTGACGCCGTTCAGCGAAGATATCAGAATACTCTGAGCACACTGCAAAGAGCCGGACAGATTGCCAAAACCGAGCGCGAAATTCTGCAATGCAAAAAAGCGGAAAAAGACCTTACCGACTGGCGGGTGCAAAAAGTTCAGTCGATAGATCAACACCGGTTGAACAAGTTGTTAAAACAGATTCGCGACGAACACAGCACAGACCGTAAGCTGGCGCTGCTCTTTGAAGCCCGCGAACTGATTCTGGAAGGCGTTCTGGAAAACGATCACCTGGAAAAGATTGACGGCTTGATTGTGCATCTTTATGTTAAAAAGGCTCGCGAAGGTTCCGCGGGTTTGTCGCCCGAAAAGAGGTATCAAATTTATGAGCAGATTATTACTCAGATTTTAAATAGCGGAATAGATGACGCGGAATTGAATAAGATGAAAGAATTGCGCGAATTTATTACGGAATTCGAGATTTTGTACAAACAATTCAAAAAGCCGGGAAAAGAATCCGAATGATTGAATTTTACAATGTGAGTGTGAGTATCGGTCAGAAGGAAATTTTAAGAGACATATCTTTCCGTTTGTTTAAAGGCGAATTCGCTTATATCATGGGACCAAGCGGCGCCGGAAAATCCACCATACTGCGTTTGATTTACATGGATCTCTTTCCCGAACAGGGCATGGTGATTGTCGGGAATTATTCTTCGGCTAAAATCCGCGCTCACGAAATTCCCTATTTAAGGCGGGAATTGGGAGTGATCTTTCAGGATTTCAAACTATTAAGAGATCGCAATGTTTATGAAAATGTGGCTTTTGCTTTGCGGGCTACGGGGGTAAAAAATTCGGAAATCAAACGCAAGGTTGTGCGCGTACTAAGCGAAGTGAATATTGCACACCGCAGAAACAATTTACCGGATGATCTTTCCGGCGGGGAGCAGCAGCGCGTGGCTATTGCCAGAGCGATCGTCAACGATCCGTTTATCATCCTTGCCGACGAGCCCACCGGCAATTTGGACATGCACACATCCAAAGAGATTATGGAAATTTTAGAGCGGATAAATCGGCAGGGCACGGCAATTTTAATGGCAACGCACGATCAGTCGCTGATCGAGCAATATCCGCACCGAATAATCAAAATTGATCAGGGCGAGATTGTAAAAGAATGAATTTGGGCTTTAGTATTAAAGAAGGATTAAAGGGTCTTAAGCGCGCCAGGATGGCGACCGCAATTACCATCACCTCGGTTACCGTGGCGCTAATGATGATCGGTCTTTTTATCATCGTCTCCGTTAATATCGATCACTGGGTCGGCGAAAAACGCAAAAATATTGAAATCGAAGCCTTTTTTGAACCCGTGCTAAATAATTCTACAGCGAAGAAGCTGGTAAACAAAATACGGCAGATGGACGGAGTGGAAAGAGTTGATTACATTTCCAAAGAAGCAGCGGCATTGAGATTTAAAAAGGAATTCGGACGCGATGTTGTCGAAGTTTTGGGAACAAACCCGCTTCCTCCTTCTTGTGTAATCCATCTAAAATCAACCCATCGTAATGCTTTGGCGATTGCAAACTTATCGCACAAAATAAAAAAATTGGACGGAATAACCGACGTCGTTTATGCTCAGGGATTTTTGCAGTTGATCGACCGCTATGTCACGATCATTTATCTGATTATCGGCGGTCTGGGGCTGCTGCTTCTTATTGTGGCGATTATCTTAATTCACAATTCCATTCGCTTAATAATTTACGCCCGTCGTGAGATCATCGAAATCATGGAACTTGTCGGCGCTAAAAAATCGTTTATTCGTCGCCCTTTTCTTGTTGAGGGGATTTTTTACGGCATAATGGGCGGCATTTTAGCGAATGCGTTTATTTTTGCTTTAATTCAGATTGTCCGCCGCTGGCTGTACTCGGGCGTAATAGAAGCTCCCGAAATTTACGGTTTGATTCTCGGCTTGGGGGTTTTTATCGGATTTGTTTCCAGTCAGATAAGTTTGAACAAACATCTGAATAAATTGATTTAATTCATTGCGGCTGATTAAAATAACTGTAACTTTCATTTAACGGGTTGATCTAACTTTATACCGGAAAGATCATTAAGGTATTGATGTAAAAAAAATTTTGATGAAATCTTAAAAAGGATGAACTTACGGATCGGGGAAACGCTTAATTATACGATAATCCGGATAAAGTTAAAGTACGGCGCACTTTTTTCGAGATTATCAAACGGACGGATTCAAAGTTTTTGATTAACGAACAAATTGCATAAAGAATGCGTTAATGTTTTACTAAAGTTGAAATATTACCTGAAATGGGCTAACTTGACAACTAAACGTGATAAATTTTATATTCGGACTTTAAATTTATCGTTCAACGGAAAAATGGTAAATTTAACAGATCGTGAAAAGCAGATACTCAGGTCGGTAATTCAAGAATTTATTGACACTGCTGCGCCCGTGGGTTCTTCTCAAATTGCGCAAAAAATCAAAATCAATTTAAAAGCGGCGTCGGTTCGCAGAATTATGGCGAGTTTGGAAGAGAAGGGGCTTTTGATGCAGCCGCACACATCCGCCGGGCGCATTCCGACTTCCGCGGGCTATCGTGTTTATGTGAACGAGTTGTTGAAAAAGAGCCGGCTGACCGAGCGGCAGGAAAAAATAATGGAAGAAGCCATCAGGGAATACGACGGCGATGTTCAGTTGTTTATGGGCAAGGTGGCTACCGTTCTTGCCAAAATTTCCAAGCAGATCGGCATTATAGTCACGCCGAAGTTTTACGAAGCCGTGCTGGAACGTATTCATCTTTTGCCGGTGGCTTCTAACAGGGTGATGGTTATTTTAACGGTTAAGGATCAGCAGGTAAGAACCATCCTTGTTGAAGTGAATCATAAGGTTGATCGCGAAGATTTGCACCATCTGGCGCGGAAGATAAATCGGCGTTTTCACGGAAAAACGTTGCAGGAAATCAAGAATTCCTTTTCGCATGTAATGGCAGACATGAAGTCTGAGAAGACGGGTCTTGTGCGCTTTTTTGCGAAAACGGCGGATCGGATTTTTGATTTTTCGCGCTATGAAAATTTTTGGCTTCACGGGACCAATAATATCATTCATCAACCGGAATTTACGGATGTGCAGCGTTTTTCGGGGTT
>JAJRSN010000054.1 GCA_024278715.1 Calditrichota bacterium | reverse complement strand
GCCTATAACAAAGGAATGAATACGGAACACACCTGGCCCCAAAGCAAGGGAACAGACAGCGGGAACGCGCGCAGCGATTTGCAGCATCTCTTTCCCTGCCGGGCAGAGGTTAACTCTTCGCGGAGCAACGATCCCTTTGCCGATATTCCGGACGCCGACACGGACAAATGGTGGCGCGACGACTACTATTTAACCACTATCCCCACCTCTTACATCGACGAATACAGCGAAAAAGATTACGCCGGCTGGTTTGAACCGCGCGAAGATCATAAAGGCAACGCCGCAAGAGCTATTTTTTACATCTACACCATGTACAAAGAACAATTAGACACCAGTTTTTTTTACATTCAAAAAGAGACCCTGCGCCGATGGCATTATCAGGATACCGTGGATGCAAGGGAAGCCGAGCGAAATAATCGCATCGCCCCGTATCAGGATAATAAAAAGAATCCCTTTATTTTAGATTCGACCCTTGTCCGAAGAGCCTATTTTGAGCAATCGTCCGATACCACGGGCGGCGGCAACGGAAACGCCCAACCAGGCGATATTGTTATTACCGAAATAATGCAAAATCCCGATGCGGTTTACGATAGCGACGGAGAGTGGTTCGAAATTTACAACGCCAGCGATCATACCATCGATTTAAATGGCTGGATAATTAAAGACCTTGACACCGACAGCCACACGATTGCTTCGAGTGTGATTATCGAACCCGGACAATATTTGATCCTGGGCAGAAATGCGGACAAAGCGACCAACGGAGGCGTGGATATCGCTTATCAATATACCGGGATTAATCTTGCGAACGGCGCAGATGAAATCATTTTACTCCTGTCCGACGGCGCAACCGAAATCGATCGCGTTGAATATGACGGCGGACCCAATTGGCCGGATCCGACCGGGGCGTCGATGTATTTTGACGGAAACTTTGGGCAGAACAATAACGATCCGTCTTTTTGGAAGGTTTCCGATTTACCCTGGGATGGCAGCAGCGGCGATTTTGGCACGCCCGGTTACGCCAATCCCGTTTCCGATATCTCCTTTGCCCAAAAAAAAGTTGTTGATGATTTTGCCTTGATAAATTTTCCCAACCCCTTCAATCCGGCGACAACAATAGTTTTTACCTTGCCGGTGAGCGAGCGGGTTAAACTTGACGTTTTTTCCGTTAACGGAAAAAAAATAGTCACGCTGCTGAAAGGATTTCAAAGTTCGGGCGCACATTCCGTTAAATGGAACGGAAGAAATCAACAAAATCAATTGATTCCTTCGGGCGTGTATATTGTTCGGTTGCAAGCCGGAAAACGTTTTGCTGTACGGAAAATTGTATTAATGAAATAAAAGAGTTTTAACAGCATTAATTTCTTGAAAAAAGATCGATAGTCCAAAACGTATTTATTCTTCAACGGGGTGTAAAACCCGCAACCTGAACCATAGAAAACTTCTGGTTGCGGGTTTTTTACTCTTAATATCATTTACATTCTTTCATATTTTTCCGCACAAATTTGATGCGTAAACTAATATTGATTAAATTGTCCCAAATTTAAAAACAGGAGGCAAGTTATGGATAAAGACCAACTCATTGTGGAGTACATGAGAATCTATTTTAACTCCCATCCCGAAAAAGTGCCGGAAAATAGCGATAAAGCTTTTGAATTATTCCAAAAAATGCACAAAAAATACAAGGCAAAATACATCACCGAGTTCAAAGAAAAAAGCGAAAAATACGTTGATCGTTTTTTTGACGACAAAGATAAAAACAAATATTATTAAAAAATAGTGATCAGTGCGGCGCCTATTAAAATCGACACGGTGCCGCTGATCGCTTTGGCGTAGTTCCGTTCTTTTAAAATAAGAAAAGCCAATAGTGTGCTGACCAATATGCCTGCTCGCTTGAAGGTGATAACGTAAGTTACGTAAGTTAATTTTATTGCCGTTAATTGACACCAGGCAAGCGCGGCGCTAACAATTCCGATTAGCAAAAGCAGGAATATGTATTTTTTTGATGCCAACGGAAGGGGTTTTTCACTCCTTCCGTTTTTTATTTTGGAAAACCTTTGAATTAGAAAAAAGGCTACTCCAAGAGAAAGGTAAATGCCGGCGCCGTAAAATTCGGGCGAACTGGCGCGCACGGCAATTTTTTCCACGCTTGCGGTAATACTCCAGAGAAACGCCACCAATACCATGTACCAAATACCTTTTTCCCCGGTATTTATTAAATCTTTAAATCCGTGGTTTTTCACATTTCTCAAACGAATATTCTGAGGCAACTGCAGAATGAATCCGCCGAAAACGATAAACAGAATTCCTATTATCTTTATCCAGGTAATTGTTTCGCCCAAAATAAAAAACGAAGTTACGGTCAAAAACAACGGAGTTAAACCTACAAAAGGCATGACAATTGAGATGGGATATTGCACAATGGCTTTTAGCAGTAAGGTGTAAGCCACAATATTCAGCGTAAGACTTACTGCAAAAGACAAAAAGAAAGGAACAGGTCTTAAATTGGGCGACGCTATGAATATTGCAGGCAATAGCAGGATGCCCGCAACTAAAAAGAGTGTTTTAAGAATGGTTGTTTGCTCAAAATGCTGAGAAAGAATTTTGAGAAGAATAGACTGAATTCCGAAAAATGTACCCGTGAGTACTGATAAAACCAACCAGGAATGAGACATAAAATCGATTATCTTTTATCCTCATTTTCTTTTTTCTCTTTGGATATGGTTCCAAACGGTACACCTTTGATTCGGGTGTAAAGCTCTTCGCGATAGATTTCAATATCCTTTGGCGCTTCAATTCCTAATTTAACCTGATGACCGCTAATATCGACTATTACAATTCGAATATTATCGCCAATAGTAATTGCTTCACCCAACCTCCTTGTTAAAACTAGCATATCCTCTCCTCCCTCTTAGTTCGACTTTGCCAGTTAGGTCTTCTTTTTTCTAAAAATGCGCTGATGCCTTCCAAAAATTCTTCGGTGCTTCGAAACTTTGCATTGAGCTCAGCTAACCGCCTAATATCATTCGATATATCCTGATAAGAGAAATCAAGAAACAGTTGTTTTGTCGTCTTTATTGCCAGCGGACCGTTGTCAACCATTTCTTCAATCAATTTATTGACGTAACTTTGGATTTCGTTTTCGGAAACAACTTGATTGATCAATCCTATACGCGCGGCTTCTTCCGCGGAAATTATTTTTCCGGTAATTAAGAGTTCGCGGGCTTTTCTTTCGCCTATTTGCCGGATTAAGAAGGTGGAAACCAGAGCAGCAACAAAGCCGATTTTAACCTCCGGATAGCCAAATTTAGCCTGAGGAGTGGCAATAATCAAATCGCAAACCGAAGCCAACCCGCATCCGCCCGCTAAAGTGGGACCCTGAACCACGGCAATCACCGGTTTGGGATAAGAATAAATTTTTAAGAAAAGCTCTCCTAAGCGCAGAGAGTCCTCAAAATTTTTATTGAAATCAAACTTGCGCAATTCTTTTAAATACGATAAATCGGCACCGCTGCAAAACGCTTTCCCTTCGCCTTTCAGAACGAGCACTTTAATGCGTTCTTCTTTTTCCCACAAATTCAAAACCTGAGTCAGTTCAGTTATCATTTGCGGACTGATCGCATTGCGTTTTTCCGGACAATTCAACACAATTTCGCCGCTATATTCTTTTAACAACGTTTTAATGGTCTTGAAATTTTGGTTCATGATTGAATGACTCCCGGATTGAACGGTTCGAATTCCGGTATATGGCTTACAGCTTCCAGGGCGACAATCAAACGCTTTCTGGTCTCTTCGGGTAAAATGAGTTCATCCACCCACAATCGCGCCGCTGCGTATCGCGGATCGGTTTGGCTGATATAAGTTTCGGTAATGTTGTCGAGCAATTTTTTCTTTTCTTCATCGCTTAATTTTTTACCGGAACGCTCCAGTTGTCGTACTTTCAGATCCAGCAGAGTGTTTGCCGCCTGAGCTCCTCCCATAACCGCGTATTTGGAAGAAGGCCAAGAAAAAATAAAATTCGGATCGTAAGCCTTGCCGCACATGGCGTAATTTCCTGCGCCGTAAGAACCGCCGATGATTAGCGAAATTTTGGGAACAACAGAGTTGGATACCACATTAACCATTTTCGCTCCGGCTTTGATAATGCCGCTTTGCTCGGCGTCTCTGCCAACCATAAAGCCGTTAACATCGTGAATAAACAGGAGAGGAATGCTGTTTTGATTGCAATCCATGATAAAGCGGGCGGCTTTCTCCGCACTTTCTGTATAGATCACACCGCCGAACTCGGGAGGTTTCCCTTTTCGCAGAATATGCTTTTTTTGATTTGCCACAATGCCCACCGGGTAGCCTCCGAGGTGAGCGTATCCGCAGACCAGAGTTTGCCCGTATTCCTTTTTGTATTCAATAAATTCCGATTTATCGACTATGCGGGCTATGATTTCACGAATGTCGTATTCCTGCGTGGGATTAAAGGGCATAATTCGGTAGAGATCGCTGATAGGATATTGAGGTTCGGAACTTTCGATTTTACGGATGGGAGAAGGTTTCGGATTGCCCATTTGCAGGACTAATTTACGAATATGCTTCAGAGTGGAAGGATCGTCGGGTTCCTTAAAATCAATTGTCCCGCTGATTTCGGCGTGCATTTTTGCCCCGCCGAGTTCTTCAGCCGAAATCACCTGCCCGATGGCTGCTCTGACCAGAGCCGGACCGCCCAAGAATAATCAGCTTCCTTCGGTCATTAAAATTTTATCGGTCATTACCGGCAAATAGGCTCCGCCAGCCACGCACATTCCCATAATTGCCGTGATTTGCGGAATTCCTTTGGCGCTCATGCGGGCGTTCAAATAGAATACTCTTCCGAAATCATCCTGATCTGGGAAAACATCTTCTTGCAGCGGTAAAAAAATACCGGCTGAATCGACCAAATAAATTGTCGGGAGATGATTTTTGCAGGCGATGGTCTGGGCGCGAATTACTTTTTTTGCCGTCATGGGAAAAAACGAACCGGCTTTTACGGTGGCGTCGTTGGCGATAATCATGCACAAGCGGTTTTCGATATAACCCAGACCGCAAATTGTTCCGGCGGCAGGCGCTCCGCCCCATTCTTCGTACATTTTGTAGGCGGCGTAGGTGCCCAATTCATAAAAGGGCGTATTGGGGTCGATTAAGTGTTTAATTCGTTCCCGAGCCGTCAGCCGGTTTTTCGCGTGCTGCCGATCGATATTTTTAGGTCCGCCTCCGGCTTGAATCGTTTTACGTTCTTCCTGAATTTTTTGCTTTTCGTTTTTCCATTGTTTTTTATTTTCTTGTGCAATCTTAGAGGCAAAATCAAATTGAGATTTGAGGATGTCCCCATTTGGTTTTGTCAAAGCTTATCTCCTTAATAAACTACTTCTGATCCCTGAAAACTATTTCTGCAATAAATCAAAATAAACTATATTGTAATTCTTGTCAAGCAACTAATAATTTTTAACTTAGGAATTTTTTAATAAACAATGCAGTGCTCTTGATCAATTTTTTATCTTTTATGGAGAACGGAAAGACGTGATGATCGGGAAAATACTCTTTATATTTTTTGATTGCTTTGTTTAAATCGTTTTTAGAGATTTTATCTGTTTTGGTAAGCGCAATAAAAAAGGGTCGTTCATGGTATTGCAGCCATCGCGCCATTTGAAGATCGATCTCCATCAGATCGTGGCGGCTGTCGATTAATAAACAGATTATTCTTAAGTTTTTGGATTGCGTTAAATACGATTCAATGAGATTCTGCCATTTAAGGCGTTCTGTTTTGGAGAATTTCGCAAATCCGTAACCGGGAAGATCCACAAAAAAGTATTTGCGATCCACCAAATAATAATTGATTCCCCTCGTTTTACCCGGCGTGGAAGAAACGCGCGCCAGATTTTTTTTTGAAAGCACGGTATTAATAAGCGAGGACTTCCCCACATTAGACCGCCCGATAAAAGCAATTTCCGGATAAACAGGTTTTACAATGTCTTCCGGTTTTGTAACGGTTGTATAAAACTCTGCGTCCTGAAAAACGGGAGCCGCCATAAATCTTTATTATCCTGTTATTGGTTCAAATTAAAAAGAGCTCAAACAGTATGAGCTCTTGAAAAAATCTTTTTATTTCGATTGAATTTTTAGCTTTCGATATGGGGTAAAATTTTCTGTAGAATTGCTTTTTTGGGTACTGCGCCGATGATTTGATCGACCGGTTGACCGTTTTTGAACAATAAAAGCGTCGGGATGGAACGAATGCCGAATTGCATGGAAATTTTGGGATTACTGTCCACATCTAATTTACCGACTTTGAGTTTGCCGTCAAATTCTTCAGCCAGTTCTTCAACAATGGGAGCGATCATTTTGCAAGGCATACACCATTCAGCCCAGAAATCGATAAGGACCGGTATATCTGATTTTATGACTTCTTGTTCAAAATTATCATCGTTCAGTATCACATACTTACCCATCAATACCTCCGTTTATTTAATGTTTCGGCTTAAATTATTTAGAGTTCTTTTTGCCCAATCGAATAATAGTCGCCCGAATTTCCGTCGTTCCCTGATCGATAAAATCCAGTTCTTTTGCCGCCTGATACGATACATCCAAAATTCGTTCCGCTTTAAAGGGACCGCGATCATTAATTCGCACCCGCACCTTTTTCCCGTTGACAACATTCTCAACTTCTAAAATCGTATTGAAAGGCAGCGTTCGATGGGCAGCGGTGAGCGCGTACATATCGTATATCTCACCGTTAGCGGTTTTTCTGCCGTGAAATTTACTTGCGTAATACGAACATTTTCCTTTTAGTACCTGCCCTATCCGATAGGCGGTCGGCTTTTTTTGCAACGGACTGTCTTCTCCGGAAAAGCGAACCGTTGAAGAACAATTGGTTGACCATAAGGAAAATATGAACACAAAGATAACAAATTTTAATTTATCAGAAAAGTGGTAATTCAATTTAATGTTCATCCTCTTCGCGAATCACGGGTTCTTTTTTTGTTTTTGGCGCATCTTTTACAGGTTTTTGTACAGATCCGGGCAATTCTTTTTTATTTTCTTGTTGCGCATCTTCCGGAATTTTTTCTGGTTCAGGCGGAGGTGGCGGAGGCGCAATTTTCTTTTTGGCGATTATTGCAAATTTGGATTTCGGATATTCTTTGACAATTTCCGTGTACGCCTTGACGGCTTTATCGATATCGTTCAAATATTTTTCATAAATATAAGCGATGGCGTATCTTGATTTTTGAGCCCAAATACTTCCCGAATCCTGAGCTGCGACAGAGCGAAATATTTTCAGAGCCTGATCATATTTTTTGTTCTCCATTAAATCTTCCGCCTGACGATACAGCGTTTTAGATTGAGATACCTCTTCCACCTGAACTTTTTCATCAACTATACCCCGTAACTTTTTACCGTAAATCGTATTCGGATACTTGCTGATGATCAATTGTTTAATAGAATCGGCTTTTATGCTGTCTTGCTTTAGGTTATTATAAATAAAATAAAGAGCGTAATAAGCTTTAGGCGTTAAAACAGAATCGTCGAATAGCTTAATAAATTTGTTGTAAGAAGCGGCGGCGCTATCGTAGTTCTGATATTTTAAAAGAAAATATTCTCCTTTGGCGAAACTGTATTTCTTAAAACTTTTGTTAACCTCTTCGGGATTTCTGCTCACCAATACTTTTTTGGGTTTCTTTTTTATCTTCTTTTTCTTTTTGGCAAGTTTTAAACTGTCTTCTTTGCTTAATTCTTTACCCGATTGAATAAACTCGTTTTGCTTTCCCGTGTCCTGCATTTTCTGCTTTTCTTCTGCGACATCATAAAATGTGGGCGCTTGCGTCTGCTTTTGATTTTTCGGGTTAACGGCAACGCTATCGTCGGCAACTTCAACGCTGTCGGTTAACACAGAATCGCCGCGCTCTATTTTTATCAGATCTGCGTAATCTTTACGCAACTGGTCTCTGATTTTTAAGTATTCTTTTAGCAGTTTTACTTTTTTACGGGCGTCTTGCATTGCTTCGGGACGCGATTTTAAATTTTTTACCTTTTCATAATATACTTTTGCGGAATCAAAATTGGCGTATTCGTATTCGTATAACTGCCCGAGATAATAATTGCTTAATGCGGCGCCCTCGGAACGAGGATACTTTTTGATGATTTCGTAATAGTAATCGCGGGCTAAATCGACCTGTCCCTGAATTTCATAAAGATTTGCCAGTCGTGTTTCGATCAGCGAAAACTGTTTTTTAAAGCGCGGCGAACTTAGCATTTTTTTCAATATAATTTCCGCTTCGTCGTATTTTTCCAATTCGATTAAAGATTCGATCTTTTTTGCTAAGGCTTCGTATTCTCTTACCGGCGGGATATCGAGTTTGGTCAGTTTGTCATAATTATCAATGGCATTCTCATATTCATCAATACTATAATAGGCTTCGCCGATCATGAAAAGAGCGTTTCCCTTCATTTCATCGTCTTTGGTTACCTCAACTGAACGGGTTAAAAATTTGATCGCTTCTTCATAATCTTCCTGCTCATAATACAGCTCTCCCAAAATATAAAAAGCTTCCGCGGCGAGTCTGCGTTCCAGTTTTTGGGCTAGCAGTTCATTGAGAATATTTAAGGCGTCGTCTTTTCGCTCCTGTGCTATATAAGTGCGAGCCAACCATAATTTTACTTCGGGGATATGCTCGCTTTTAAAATATTTCAATAAAAACTGCGATAGCGTTCGCTCAGCTTTGGTGTACTCCTGAAGCTGGTAATACGCTTTTCCGATTAATAAAAGCGCGTCGTCTGCATATTCGTTGCTGTCGCCATATACCTTAATCAATTTCCACGATTTATCGATAGCTTTTTGGTATTTTTGTTTAATATCGCCGCTGATGCGCCGATTGGATTGTGTATTCTTTTGTTTTTCCAACGCCTGCTTATAGTTCATTTTGGCGTTAAAAAATGTGTTATAATAAGCGCAACCAACGATCAAGAGAAATGATAAAAAAAATAATAATTTTTTAACGGGAGTTTTCATATTCACCCATAAGGTTAAATTTTTTCCAGGAGAAATACCAAAGCCGTCAGTAATTTTGCGGGATTGCCAACCACAACTTCGTTCATGTCTTTGGATAACGCCGTTTCGTGATTATTAATTTCCAGTAAATAAGCGCCGTTGGCTTTTGCAATCAAAGGAAGAGCCTCAACCTCCCGGGGTTCGTTCTCCAAACATACCGTTAAAAACAATTCGCATTCAGCCGAGGCTATTTGTGCTTTTTCTAAAATGTTTTTGTCCATCGTTTCGTCTGAAAGCAACACATCGGGACGAACATTCCCGCCACACTCCGGACAGTGCGGAATCGGCGGATCGTCGCGCCGTTGCCGTGAAAACCGAAAGCCGCAGCTCAAACATATATTTCGTCCTATGTTGCCTTTGAATTCGATTAATTTTTTATTGCCCGCTTTCTCGTGAATTCCGTCGATAGCGGTGGTAATCAACGCAAAATCATCGTACCTGTTTTCAAGATCAACCAGAGCATAGTGACCCAAATTGGGTTTTAAACGCGCGTAACTTTTTCTTAAACTTATGAACCGCTTCCAGAAATCGTCTTCATTATTTTTTAAATAATCAATTCTTGAAAACTCATCAAACCGATTATTGTTCCCTACTATCGCTTCCGTCTCATCTTTGGAAATTAATCCGTCGCCTGTTAATATAACAATTTGACACGCTTTTATAAATCGTTGAATAAATTTATTGGAAAACATGATAATAACTCAATACCTTTATTTATCCCTTCTTTTAATAATTTAGTCCACCGGTTTCAATTTTGCGGTAAAGTGTCGTAAAAATTCGGCTTCGTATTCGATTTCAAAACCTTTTAATTTTTCCCGTTCGCGGTAAATTTCGGTAATAGCCTCCGCCACATACTGCATGTGCATGTTGGTATAAACCCGTCTGGGGATGGCAAGCCGCACCAGTTCCAGACTGGGAGGGGTCATTTTGCCGGTTTCGGGATCTTTTTTTGCCATCATCAGGCTTCCGATTTCCACGGCTCGAATACCGGCGCGTTTGTAAAGTTCCACAACAATAGCCTGTCCGGGAAACTGTTCGGGCGGAATGTGCGGAAGGAAACGCCTGGCATCCAGATAAACCGCATGCCCGCCGATCGGTTTTACGATGGGGATACCCTGATCGGAAAGCATTTCGCCGAGATATCTGGTTTGATTAATCCGAAAGCGGAGATAATTTTCATCCAGAACCTCTTTTAATCCTCTGGCAATGGCTTCGAGGTCGCGCCCCGCCAAACCGCCGTAAGTTTTAAATCCTTCGATCAAAATCAGCATATTGGTGATGCGCTGCGCCCATTCGTCATCATTTACCGCCACAAATCCGCCGATATTGACCAATCCGTCCTTTTTGGCGCTCATTGTGCATCCGTCGGCGTAACTGAACATTTCTTTGGCGATTTCTAAGATGGATCTATCCGCATATCCTTTTTCCCGTTCTTTGATAAAATAACAATTCTCGGCAAAACGACAGGCGTCAAAAAAGAAGCGAATTCCGTACCTATGCGCCAGCTTGCTTACCTGACGGATGTTTTCCATAGAAACCGGCTGTCCGCCGCCGCTGTTGTTTGTTATGGTCAGCATGATAATAGGAATTCGATCCGCTCCGTGTTTTTTAATTACCG
>JAJRSN010000053.1 GCA_024278715.1 Calditrichota bacterium | reverse complement strand
ATAAATAATTTTTAGAATTCGTTACTGCGTCGCGCGTAGAAGCGGTTTGTTTCTAATCAAAATGCCGCGGCGTCGATTCCCGTTAAATCGGATGAAGTCCGGGAAACTCAAGCGCCGTTGTTTCCGCCAACCCGTGCATGATGTTAAACGCCTGAACCGCCTGCCCCGCGGCGCCCTTCATCAAATTATCGATCGCGCTAATTACTACAAGGCGTCCGGTACGCGCGTCGAGTTCAAAACCGATGTCGCAATAATTGGTTCCGGTCACCAGTTTGGGTTCGGGATAACGATAATTGCCGTCCCGTTCTTTTACGATTCGAATAAAAGGTTCGTTACCGTAATACTTTCGGTAGATTTTCCAGATATCTTTTTCCTGTAAATCGCGGTTTAAAAACACATGCGAAGTGGCTAACACTCCCCGCACCATCTCGATGGAAGTGGCAGAGAAGTGAATGGTAACCGATTCTCCGAAACTCAATTCCTGCTCCATTTCGGCAAGATGGCGGTGCCCAGTCGGTTTGAACGAACGAACGCAGCCGTGACGAATAGGGTGGTGCGACGCTTCGGATACTTTATTTCCGCCTTCGCTCGAACCAACTTTAACTTCCACTACGGTACTGTCTTTTTGCGCGATTCCCTCTTTGTACAAAGGGTAGAGCGCCAGTATGGTTGCCGTGGCGTTGCATCCCGCGCTGGAAACAAATCGCGCCCGGCTCATTTTGCTGCGGTACAATTCCGGAATTCCGTAAACAAATTCGTTCAGAAGTTCCGGTCGGGTATGCGGATGTCCGTACCGGCGATTGTAAGCCTGCGGATCGTTCAAACGGAAATCGGCGCTCAGATCGATAATGCGCTGCGCTAAAGACGTAAAACGGTCAATCTGCTTCTGAGCTTCGCCATGCGGTAAACACAGAAACAAAACGTCGCACGGCTCCAATTCACTAATGCCGGTGAATTTTAGAGCAGATATCTTCCGCAGATTGGGATGAACTTTGTGAACAAATTTGCCGTAATTGCGCTCCGAGGTAACCTGTTTTATTTCAACATGAGGATGAAATAACAGTAAACGCAGCAGCTCTCCGCCGGCAAATCCCGAAGCGCCGATCACCGAAACGCTGATTTTGCTCATTGCGCCTCCTGTGCTGTTTTGATCACATAATCCACAATATGGGCGGGAATATTAACTCCGGTTGTATCGATGCTGTTTTTGAATTCCATGGTGTAGTTGACCTCGTTTACCAGCAATCCGTTTTCGGTTTCAAAAATATCGATTGCCACAATTCCGCCGCCCACCGCCTGCGCCGCTTTTAAGGAGATATCCCGAATTTCATCTGTAACTTCACATTTTGTGGCTTCGCCGCCGCGCGCCGTGTTGGTGATCCAGTGTTCGGATGAACGATAGATGGCGGCGATGCAGTCGTCTCCCACGACAAACGAGCGAATGTCGCGACCGTTTTTTTCCACATACTTTTGAATGTAGAAAATAGAGTGGTGGTAACTTCCCAAAACGGTTTTGTGTTCTAACAGCGCTTCCGCCGCGTCGCGATCGTTGATTTTAGCGATCAATCGTCCCCACGATCCCACGGCGGGTTTAATCACCACCGGATAGCCCATCTCTTCGATAGCCTGAAGAGCGGAAGTCTCGGTAAAGGCGACTTTTACCTCGGGTTGAGGAACTCCATGTTGAACCAGAGCCTCGGAAGTCAGTAATTTATCGCCGCAGGTCAGAGCCACCTGCGAATTGTTAATGCACCGGATGCCCGAACTCTCGAAGAGCATCAGGGCATGCAGCGCCCGCGAGTGGTTGATGCAGCGTTCCAGAACCGCGTCAAAATCGAATTTATCGTTGCCGAGTGTAAAAGTGATTTTTCGGTCGTCAACGGGAACAAGTTCTATGTTCGCTCTTTTCCTGAATTCTTCGATGAGTAACTTTTCGTCTTTTCTGATTAACGAATGTAAAAATCCAATACGCATTTTATTCTCTCCAAAAATATTGTTCACGATGTTAGAATTTGGGATTACTGCTTCAAGGGATGTTTTATGCACCATTCAACAAGATGTTTAAGCTCAGAAAGATGAACCGTGCGTCCTTTTAAACCGATGGATTTTATGTGGGACAGGAGGTCTTTAAGGAGCTCGTCGTCATATTCGATCTGCAATCGATCCAGCGCCCAGCGCACGGATGAAATGCCGGACATGTGATCGAGAGCCACGTCCATTCCTCTGCCGACCAAAGCGGGATCGAGGCTCTGGTAATGCACGGGGTTTTGAACAGCGGCATGGGTATGGACTCCGGCGCAATGGGTAAAAGCATTCTCGCCAATAATCGGAAAGTTTTTGGGAACGGGCATTCCAGAATATTTGCTGATTAAATCGTACAATTCCGGCAGACGGGTTAAATCCCACTTATTGGGAACCCGAAAAATGTCTTTCAATGCTGCCAATAGCTGCGCCAGATCAACTATTCCGGCGCGTTCGCCGAGACCTAAAACCGAGGCGTCGATAATTTCGGCGCCGGCGCGCATTCCGTCCAGAGCGTTTGCCAGGGCAAAGCCGCGATCGTTGTGGCAATGCACGGCAATCATGGGCGAAAGTCCGCGCCGATCCAAAGCTTCCTTTAAACGGGAAATGTAATCGTACATATTGTGCCGGGTGCCCGGAACCATGAATCCCGTGGTATCCGCAACGCTGATAATATCTGCGCCCGCTTCAACGGCGGCGCCTGCCGCTTCTATTACGTTCTCAAACGGTGAACGCACGGTGTCTTCCGGAGTGTAACGAATTAGCAATTCGGGTTTTTGATCTTTGGCGTAACGGATGACTTCGGTTATTTGCCGGACTGCAGTTTTCAGGTCTTTACGAAAAACCTGATCCAGCCGCTCATTGGTCACGCTGTAAAAAATACCGATAAATTGCACGCCGCACTTCAGGGCTAATTCCACGTCTTGCTTTAACGAGCGCGAGTGCGCAGCAACT
>JAJRSN010000052.1 GCA_024278715.1 Calditrichota bacterium | reverse complement strand
GTACGGATTATTTTCTGCTGCACAACGTGGATGTTTTGACCGATATGGATTATTCGCGCCTATTCGCCCCGTTGCGATCTTCTTCCGCGCTTGCCTGCCTGGCGATACGCCGCCGAAAAACGAGCCGCTATTTGTTGTTTGATCCGCAATTCAGATTGTGCGGGTGGCAGAACGTAAAAATCGATTCTTTGCGATTGATTAAACCGGATTTGAAAGAGTATCGCCCTTTTTCGTTCATGGGGGTTCAGGCGCTTTCCGCGAAAATTTTCGATTATCTCCCGAAACGGCGGATTTTTTCTTTGATTGACGCCTATCTTCAAATTGCGGAGAAGAATAAAACCATTTTGGGATTAACGGAAGAAAACGCGCGGTGGCTGGATGTGGGAAGAACGGAAAATCTAAAACAGGCTGAGCAATTGTTTGGCGATTTCATCGGAGAAAAACCAAAACAATAAAAAAGCCGTCCCGTTTCAGACGGGACGGCTTCATTAATACGTAAAACGGATGTTATTTAATCAGCAGCATGCGTTGAATAACGGTTTTCTTTTCAGTAGTCACTTTGTAAAAATACATTCCCGAAGCAACATTTTTTCCGTCCCATTTCAGTTTATGAACCCCGGCGTTTAAAATACCGTCCGCAAGAGTCGCCACCTTTTGCCCGTTCAGGTTGAAAATGCTGACATTGACCCGCTCTTGAACGGGCAATCCGAATTCAATGGTAGTAACGGGATTAAAGGGGTTAGGATAATTTTGTTTCACATAAAACGATTTCGGAATCGGCTGATTGTTTTCGATTCCGGTCGGCAGGTAAACAAATTCCACGTAGTAATAAGAGCTGTCTTCGGTCACGTGGACGGTAGCGTCCGGTTTATCCGGCGCGTATTGATCGCCGAAATAGGGAGCGGTGATGAACCAGTCGCCTTCGCAAACGCGGAAATAGAACGACGTGTCCGGCGCCAAATTTTGTTCCGTTTGGTAAACATAAGGGAATGTTCCGATTGTCGATATGTGCATTTTGTATTCGTCGATATTTAAAACGGGCGCATTAATCAGTTTTACTTCCAGTTCGGCATGGGCGTAGTTTAATTCAAAATTTAGCGTATCGATTTCATCGTCGTTAACGGCGATATCGGAATATTGAACGGGCATGGCAAGGTAGTTTCCGTTCCAGCATTGAAAGCGCACTGAAAAAGTATCATTTGGCACGCCTAAGAAATAATTCATGGAATCCGGATTTATGGTGGCGTTGTACCACTGACTCCAATCGCTTGAAAACGCCTGAATGGTGCATTCGCTCAAATCGGGAAACGGGTCTCCTTCTTCAATGGTGATATTCCCGCCCAATTTACTCTGTGCGGGTAAAAAGATAAAACGCACGGTATCGCCCGGACTTGCTTCTCTCCAGTTGCCGTCTTTAAGATAGAATCCGGGGGGTATCTCAAGCTGCCCGGAATCGGTATTGTTTAACCAAACAGTGTAAATTTTACTCTGCTTTACATGAAGCTTTACGACGGGTTCATCGTTCATGTAAGAAAACGTTTGTCCGACCTCGGCATTTCTCGCCCAGGCTTCGAATTCGGACGAAAGAGGCTGGTCATTCATCCGACCGACTATATAAATCACGGTATCGGTAGAATAAACATTAATGTTTTTTTCCACGCTGTCTCCGGCGCTTAAATTAAAGATATAGAGGGGATTATCCCAGGTATCGGGCATTAAATAATCCGGAATTAATTCATCGGACCAAAGGGTTAGTTTAAAAGGGACGTCCAGGGTGTCGTCTTCGGAAAATGTGGCGCCGACCTTAAATTGACCTTCATGCGGTGAAAACTCGGTTTCCTGATTGGTGTTCAGGTTTTCAAGGCTTCCCCATCCCGAAACCGGCACAACCTCTCCGTCTTCGTTTAAAACCGACCCGTAAACCCAGGCTTTCGGATTTTGCAAATTAAAATTAAATCCGCCGTTCTCTCCGTTTTGGATGACAACGTTATGATAAGAAACTGAATCCGGAATGTAATTTGAAATTTGACTTTCGAACATAAACCCAATTTTCCACTCCTGTCCCACCGCGCTATCCGGAAGATTGATGGTAAAATTTCCGTTGTCGTCGGTAAGACCGCCCCAAAAACCGGAATCGTCCTGTCCTTCGAGGGAAGCTTCAAACATGTAATTGGCAAGCCTCTCATCGGGAGGATTAATCCCCTCGATCGATAAGTGACCGCTGACCCAAACGTTGACCGTAGCCGGGGCATTGATATGTAAAGGACCTGTGACCGACGAATGATCGTTTAAGTCTTCCACAACAAAAAGATAATCGGCAGGTGGAAATCCAAAGGGTCCCATCCGAGTGTAAATGAGTCCGTCGGGCGTTGAACTTGAATCGGACGGTCCTCCTTCCATATCCGTTTGCCCGTCCGTTTGGTTAAATTCGATCAAAAGAACGTCAGAGGCGTCCAATGTTTGATCGCCATTGGTATCGACGTAAATTTGAACGTGGGCGCTTCCGCCGGCGCTGGACAGATCATATTCCCAGGCGAAAAAGTCGCCCTGAGTCATGGTTGAAGATTCATTGCCATTTACCCAGCTTTTAAAATAGGTGGTTGACCAAACAAGCTGGGCGGCAAGAAG
>JAJRSN010000051.1 GCA_024278715.1 Calditrichota bacterium | reverse complement strand
TTCCCACGTACAAAATTTTACCCTGCCCATCCTTAAAAAGGTAACATCCCGGTTTATCGGGCTGTAACGCCAATTTTTCTTCTAATTTCATTTTGTCCGCAGATTTTCAATTTTGTTTCTTTAAATCTAAACAAAAATATTACAAATTTCTATTCGGCGGGGCGAATATTAATTTAATCAGAATATTCTTTGGGTAAAATTGGTATCCGCAAAGTTTTCAAAGAAGCCACGGAGTGCTCAAAGAATAATGTATCAAAAAATAATTTGAACTTTAGAATTTAAAAGGGAAAGTTTCTCTTATTTGGCAATAAAAAATCCAGAAGAAAAAGCGGCGTCTTATTTTCTCAAATTAAACGAGCGAAGCCGGATGAATTTTTAGCGATATAAACCATGTTCCGAAATATAATCATAAACAGCAGCGGGAAGCAGACTTTTTACCGGTTTATCTTGTTTAATACGTTCACGAATCATGGTGGATGAAATTTCTATCAAAGGAGTTTTCAAAAACAAGATTTTATCCCCGAGCAGGTTGACGGTCGGCGCATTTTCGGGGCGGTTGTAAACTACAAGCTGCGCCTCGTTCAAAATATCTTGATAGCGCCGCCATTTGTGAAATTCGGACAGATTATCGACGCCGATGAAATAATAAATCCGGGCATTGGGAAATCTTTCTTTGAAATGCTCAATAGTATCGATGGTGTAAGAAATCCCGCCCTTACGAATTTCAAAATCGGAGACTTCAAAATCGTCAAAATTGCGGATTGCCAGTCGCGTCATTTTTAAGCGATGCTCCGGCGGAACGATATCGGATCGCTTTTGAAAAGGGTGAATGTAATTGGGGATAAAAAACACTTTTTTTAATTGCAGCTCATGCTGTAACCATTCAGCCACAATCAGGTGACCGTGATGGATGGGATCAAAAGTTCCGCCAAAAAGACCGATTTTATGCCAGGTGTCAGAATCAGGTTTGTTCATGCTTTTCGTTTTGAATTTTTTTAGCCAGCGATTCCACTTTTTTGATCAATTCGCTTCCCTGAAACTGGTCTTTGAATTTTTCGATTTCCTTTTGAGCCGCCTGAATATCTCCCATGTCGAGATAGGTTTGGATTTTCCCGAGCATTGCGTCGTCCGCCCAGCTTGTATCGTAGTAATTTTCCAGAACCTGATCAAAGTAGATGAGGGCTGCCTTATATTCGCGCATCTTGCGGTAAATATCGGCGTTTTTGAATTCCTTTAGAGCCAGTTTATCGCGCAACTCGGCTATCTTTTTCAGAGCTTCCTCTTTTAGTGGATGTGTCGGATTATCTTCAATAAAAATCTGAAATTCTCGGATGGCTTTTAAAGTATATTCCTGATCCAGCTCAGGGCGGGGCGAAAGTTGATAGTAACTTTCCGCTAATTTGAACTGAGCTAATGGAACCAATTTACTGCGCCGCATATTCGTAATTAATTTTTCATATTCCGCAGCGGCAATTAAATATTCTTTCATTTTAAAATGCGATTCAGCCAAATAGTATTGAGCGCTATCGGAAATGCTGCTTCCGGGGTATCGCAGGGTGACCACCGTAAATTCATTGGCGGCTTCGTAATAATCTTCGTCTTCAAATAATTTTTTTGCGTAACTAAAATATTGTTCTGCGGTCCAGTCGGGTTTCGGGCGATTTCCGGCGCAGCCCAGAATTAAAATCGACATAAGTAATAAAATTCCATTTCTAACCAAGCTATCTGTCCTCCGTTGTTCCAATGTTTTCGCATATTGGCAATTTAACGATTCTGACCGGAACAAGTTCAAGTTTTTTAACGGGTACCAAAGCCTTATAAACTCAGGTACGCAAACTGTAAAACAAAAAAATCAAAATAGTGACCGAACCGATAATAATAAACGGTTCCAAAAATCGCGTCCAGGTTGAATAACTCACCCACTTCCCGCGGGTAAAGGTGTAGGGACTTTGTTCGACTCGCTCGATTTGACCGCGGTCGATTACATCCATAGTATCCGATTCCATTTCCCAAAACAAATTCGGGACTGCGGCGGAAGGACTTCCGGTCCATCCTCTGAACCGCAATAATACTCTTCGCTTAATTCGCCCGCTGAACCCTAAAATCTCCGCCGCCGGTTCATAATATTCAACCACGGGATCGAATTGCTGGATCACCAAAAGGCGTCCCTGCTTTTTTTCCGAAACAGAGATTTTTTTTTGACTGAAGTATTTTATCAGTCGGCTTCGGCAGAACGAACGTTTTTCCGGATCAAGTTTATCAAATTGAACATAAACACCGGTAGAATCGAACTGCTTGCTCACCTTGAGCGAGTCCAGAATCCTGAAAAAAATCTTTTCGATTAATTGCTCGTTTCGGGCGGCTTGATCCGAAGCCAGTCCATAGACCAGGAATCCCGCCCAAATTAGTAAAAAAACTTTCTTATTCACGGCGGTTAAAGTTAGTGAGCATATAGATAGGATGCAATATCAAGTAAAATAAAAAAACGTGGCTTTCGGGCTTTAAAACACCTTTAATTCAAATTTTTGCGCATATTCATTTTTGATGAAGTCGTAAAAAGTTAAATTACGTTTATTCTCCGCTCAAATACTCGTTTAATTAAGCGCTCCGGCTCTCCTCTTTGCATCGCGGAAACGGAGATTTGATGTTCACAATCTCCCTGATGCGCGAGAGCCGGAATCCAAAAACAGGAATTCAATTTCAGAGATATTAAATATTCACATCAGCCCGCCTTTTACGAGCCTGTCTTTTCTCTGGTTTCCTTAGCCTGCTCAAAAACTATTTCTTTCCCCTGCTCAGCCGAATCGTACAACAGATCAATAATCTTCATAATTTTTAAGGCGTCGGCGGCGGTCGAAATATTATTTTCTTTATTTTGAATCACATTGATAAAGTGGTGGATCTCCTTCTCGTACGCCTTTAAATACCGATCCCTGACCTTTTCCTGAATCGGCGTTACGGTGACGAAATTTCCGTGCATTTCTTTTTGAATACGCAGGGGATTCAGATAGGCGGATCCCTTATTACCGAACACATGGGTGTATTGAATATCGTGATCGAGGTGCAGATTCCAGCTTATTTCCACGGTCATGCTCAACCCGGAATGGGTTTCCAATATCGCAAGAGCCGAATCTTCTACCTCTATTTCCGGTCTTAACGAAAACCCAAACAGACGCAGCGAACGAATTTCAGGCATCCCCAGCAGGTACATCGCCGTATCGATCAACTGAATTCCCAGGTCTATTAATACCCCGCCGCCCGAATACTGCTTTTTTGTTTGCCAGCTTTGCTGTATTTCCCGCGTCCACCTTTTTAACCATCCGGCTTTTAAATAAAACATATCTCCCAATTCGTCGTTTGCAATAAAATCCTTTAATGTCTGCACGTCGTTGCGAAAACGATTTTGCATACCGACCACCACGCGGCAATTGTTTTTTTCCGCCAGATCGACAATTTTTCGGGCGTCGGCGGAATTTAAAGCGAGCGGTTTTTCCACAAACACGTGTATTCCCTTGCTTAACGCCATCAGCGCCATGGGAAAATGATAGTGATTGGTCGTGCAAATGTGCAAAGCGTCGATGGGCTCTTTTTCCAGCATTTCGTCAAATACATTGTACCACTTGGGGATTTTGAATTTTGCCATAATCGGAGCCATCTTTTTTTCGTCAACATCGCAAACGGCGACCAGATCCACGTTCTCCATCTTTTTTAACACGGGAAGATGCGCAATCTGGGCAATTTTACCCACGCCGACAACGGCAACACGTAACTTTTCCATTACTTTTCCCTTCAATTTATCCATATAACCTATTCCCTGAGAAAGGCATGGAAATTATAGGTTTGTAAAATTTTTATGGCTTTACCGGCTTCAGCCTGAGTCGCAAACGAAATACGAAATACACCACCCTCTTTTTCGCGAACTTTCAATAACTCGATATCGCGGATATCTATGCCTTTTTCGGCAAGCGCATTCGACATCTTGGCAATCACTCCGGGACGGTCATCCACGTAAACCAAAACATCGGTCAAAGGATTAAGGAAACCCTTGGTCGATTTGGGAATTTGGTTGCGATAATAGTTGGCGAGATGAAAATCCTCGGAGAGATCTTCAATATGCCGATACTGATCTTCCAACAATTGGATCAGTTCCCTCAAAGCCTGTTTAATATTATCCCGATTGCGTTCGATGATATCCTTCCAGATGGCAAAATTACTGGAGGCAATTCTGGTAAGGTCTCTGAATCCGCCGGCGGCTAATTCAAAAAAAGGTTTTTCCGGTGAATTCTTTTCGCCCAACATTTTCACCAGACTCACCGCTATTAGCTGCGGAAGATGGCTGATCATAGCCATAATCTGATCATGGGTAGCCGGATCGAGCAGCAGGATTCTGGCTTTGATATCTTCCAAAACGGGGAAAAGCTTTTTTTCGATCATGGCTTTATTATCGGAATCGATTCCGGTTAAAATATAGACCGCATTTTCGTATAGCAAAGGATCAGCCGCTTCCAAGCCGCTCTTTTCTCCGCCCGTCATGGGGTGTCCGCCGACAAAGGTGCCGCTGAAACCGATTTCCCGGACAATTTTATGGACATTTTCTTTAGTGCTGCCCAGGTCGGTAACAACAACTTTTTCGTTAACCGCGCCGTTAAGTTCGCGGATTTGTTTTTCGATAATTTGAACGGGCGTGGCTAAAAAAATCACATCCGCGTCTTTGCAATCCGCAGTCCAGTTTTTCAGAACCCGATCGATTACTCCGCGTTCTTTGGCTTTACCGCAAACGGAAGGGAAATCGTATCCCCAAACTTCAACGTCTTTCCTCTTTTTACGAATCGCCAATGCCATTGAGGCGCCCATTAAGCCCAAACCGGAAATTACAATCTTCATCACAAACCATTATCCTTTGGAATTCAATATCATCTTCGATCAAATCATTTTGAATTTTGAGTACATAAAATTATTAATTGCCAATCGATTTACAAATCGCTTTATCTTGCGGGTTTCCGCCCGCCCGCGTTCTTTACCGGAAAGGCGGAATTACCCTTGATCAATTTTTGGGGTCGGCAATTTTGCGTCCGATAGCCCTGGCAATCACCCGAATCTGATTCATCAGTTCTTCAAACTGATTGGGATACAAAGACTGTGCGCCGTCCGAAAGCGCGTGTACCGGATCGTGATGCACTTCGATCATAATGCCGTCGGCGCCGGCAGCCACCGCGGCTCTTGCCATGGGAATAACCTTGTTCCGCAATCCCGTCCCGTGCGAAGGATCCGCAAAAACCGGAAGATGGCTTAATTTGTGAATAACCGGAATAGCCGTAAGATCGAGCGTGTTCCGCGTATATGTTTCGAAGGTTCGAATGCCGCGTTCGCACAAAATTACGTCCTTATTGCCGCCGGAAAGAACATATTCAGCCGACATCAGCCATTCTTCGATGGTGGCGGAAATTCCTCTTTTCAGAAACACCGGTTTTTTAGCCTTACCGAGCGCGCGAATAAAACTGAAATTCTGCATATTCCTGGCGCCTACCTGCAGAATGTCCGTATATTCGCTTACCAATTCGATCTGATCTTTATCCATTACCTCGGTAATAACAAGAAGATTGTATTTATCCGCGGCTTCCCGCAAAATTTTCAACCCTTCTTCTCCCAATCCCTGAAAAGCATAAGGCGAGGTGCGCGGTTTAAAAGCCCCGCCGCGAAGAATTTTGGCGCCGGACTTAGCCACTTCTTCGGCAATGGTCATGGTCTGTTCTTTATATTCGACGGAACAGGGACCGGCGATCACAATTACTTCGTTGCCGCCGATCTCCACATCTCCGATTCGTATTACCGTGTTAGAATGCTTAAATTCCCGGCTGGCTAATTTGTAGGGCACCGATATTCGATAGGCATCGGAGACCCCCGGCAATACTTTTAAATCACGGATATCTATTCTGGAAACGTCGCCTATGACGCCTAAAACAATATGTTCAACTCCTGTGGAACGATGGACGGAAAGACCTTTTTCATCGAGAAATTCAATCACATGTTCAATCTGGCTTTCCGTCGCCTCTTTTTCCATCATAATTACCATTAGACTGTTTTCCTCCCTATTTGCGTTTACTGTCTAAATATTCCTGCAAAATAAACACCGCCGCGATTTGATCGATTTTATGGCGGTTCTTGCTTGGTTTTTTACCGACTCTGTGTAACGCGTCGTGCGCCATCTTGGTCGTTAAGCTTTCATCAACTTCAATTATCGGGATATTCAGGCGTTTTCTTAATTTGTTTATTAAATCAAGAATCTGTTTAGTCTTTTTTGAAATAGCGCCGTCCAAGGTGTAAGGGACACCGATCACAAGTTCGGTAACGGAATGCTGTTGTATTAATTCATCGACCTCCGTCAAAAATCCGTTAAATCCTCGCCATTCAATGGTTTTTAAAGGATGGGCAAAGAAGAGAAGTTCATCACTGACGGCAACACCGATACGCTTTGCACCTATATCTAAGGCTAAAATTTTCCCCATGAATTAAATTAAAACTTTGAAATGAAAATGATAGCACCAGAAACTCTGGCGACAATTTTTTTAAATAACTACCGATTTTTAAAAACGGAATTATTCTTCCGGAGGCAGCGGTTCTTTGAGAACTTCTTTTAATAATTTACCGGCTTTGAAGTGGGTTTTTCTGCGAGCCGGCACATATATAATTTCCCCCGTGCGCGGATTTCTGGCTTTTGGTTTCGGTTTTGTCTTCTTCACTTCAAACACGCCGAAATCACGAATCTCAATCCGAACTTCCGGATCAGCTTCGCTGAGAATTTTTCGCAAAACGGTAAAAACAGCATCTACAAATTTCTCCGCTGTATAAATTTTCTCGTTTAATTCCTGCGCAGTCCGTTTGGCAACATCTTTTTTCGTTACCGTTTTCATAAAGCTTACCTCCAAATGCCCGTTATACATTTCGATTATTACTTGTTATTTATTCTGAAGATACAATTTATTATATCGCAAATCAAGACTAAAAGTTTAATAATTATTCAATTATATTGAAGTTATACATATTTTTCCCTTCTTTAATAAGCCGCAAAACATTTGTGAAAATTAATTTTGTAACTCAGACTATCGAATTCAAATTAAAAAAACTTTAAATTTTTCGCTTTAAAATTCGATTGAAAAGGATTAACGCGATCATAATAACGCCCATTTACCCTTTGATTTCCGAAGTTCGGTCTCGCTTTCCGCGCCTTTTCAGTTTCAACGGGAGATAATGCAGTTGCTTAACAGCATTCGGAGCGTGGTTCGGAAAAGGGATGCTTATAAAACCAAGAGACGCGGAGGAAAACGATTAAATTATCTCTTTTTAACCTCTCTGCGTTTAATGATCCTCAGCGGTAATTATATTTTCCCTCAAAAACAAATACGCATAATCCGACGAATTTATTCCGTTTCTTTTTAATTCTGATTTTTCGATGCTCGGGATGATTTTTAACGTTCTGTGATCATCCCTTATTTCATCTGTAAATTTTCACCCAAAGGCAAATATTAACATGTTATTTTTTGCCTTTGGGTTAAATATATCAAAATTATTTTGCATTCAATGAGCAAGGCATTTATGATTGGTTTGACGTTGAATGATTAGCGGCAGACGCCCGTCTGTTTCACAAGCTATCGAAGTTTTTGTCTATTTTCAATCGGATCCGACGAGCGGCTAAGAACGCCCACTGTCGCAGCGGGGTTTGTAAAAAAAGATTTATTTTCATTTCCGCTTGTCCCGAAAATCGGTTAACGAATCAGCTTTTTTAGTTCGTCTAATTTTTGCAAGGCTTCCAGAGGCGTCATGCTGTTGACATCGATTTGCTCTAATTCCCGCTTCATTTTTTTGCCCACCTCTTTAACCTTTTTTTCTTCCTGTTCAAAAAGGCTCAACTGATTTGCGTCCACGCTTCTACCGCTGCGGCGCATGGCGATGCGCGGTTTTCTGGTTGTCGGCGAAAGCTCGTTGGCTTCCAGATTTGCCAGAATTTCTCTTGCCCTCGAAATCAATGTCCCGGGCAAGCCCGCCATTTGAGCGACATAAATACCGTACGAATTATCCGAACCGCCGGGCACAATTTTCCGCAAAAACACAACCTGATCCTGCCACTCTTCCACCGCCACATTGTAGTTTTTTATTTTGGGATAAAGAAGAGCCAGTTCGGTGAGTTCGTGGTAGTGCGTGGCAAAAAGGGTTTTACACTTTAAATTCGGTTCCCGGTAAATGAATTCCGCCACCGCCCAGGCGATTGATAATCCGTCAAAGGTGCTGGTTCCCCTGCCGATCTCGTCAAGTAAAATCAAACTGCGCGGCGTGGCGTTATTCAGAATATTGGCGGTTTCGTTCATTTCCACCAAAAAGGTGCTTTCGCCGAGAGCCAGATTATCCGAGGCGCCGACTCTGGTAAAAATTCGATCGACGATGCCGATCGAAGCCTTTTTTGCGGGAACGAACGAGCCGATCTGCGCCATGAGCACAATTAAACCCACCTGCCGCAAAAAAGTCGATTTACCAGCCATATTGGGTCCGGTGATTATCCAGATCTGCTCTTTTTCAGGATCAAGATGCACATCGTTGGCAATAAAGTCCTCACCCGGAGGCAGAGTTTTTTCCACCACCGGATGCCGCCCTTCCCAAATATCGAGACTCAATGAATCGTGAATTTCCGGTCGCACGTATTCATTCTCAAACGCGGCTTCGGCAAAACTTAAAAAACAATCCAATTCGGCGATCAACCGGCTGTTTAACTGAATGGGCTCAACATATTCGGATATTTTCTTCCGGATATCCTGAAACAGTTCGTATTCCAGTTGATTGATCTTTTCTTCGGCTCCCAATATCTTTTCTTCCCACTCTTTAAGCTCCTGAGTAATGTATCGCTCGGCGTTGACAAGCGTTTGTTTGCGGACATAGTTTTCCGGCACTTTTTCTTTGTGCACGTGGGTTACTTCGATGTAATAGCCGAATACTTTGTTGTAATTTACTTTAAGCGTCGGAATCCCAGTTCGTTTGCGTTCTTCTTGCTGGTAAGAAATCAGCCAGTCTTTGCCGTGTTCGGAGACGGATCGCAATTCGTCCAGCTCGGAATTGTAGCCTTCGCGAATAATTCCGCCTTCCTGAACGGTAAGCGGCGGGTTTTCGATAATCGCGTTGTCAATAAGAGAGGTTAATTCGTTTAAGGGCATAAATGTTTTAAAATAATCAGCCGCGTGAACGCAGTCCGATTCCCCGATGATCTCTTTAATCGGTTCGATTTGTCCGAGCGATTGACTTAAATTGACCATGTCGCGGGCATTTGCCCTACCGGTAACGATTTTCCCAAGCAAACGTTCGGTATCAAAAACACTTTTCAGTTGTTCTTTTAATGCTTTGCGGACTTCATGGTTTTGGTAGAACTCCGTAACGATATCAAGGCGTTCGTTGATTTCATCGATATCCAGAAGCGGCAGTTGGATCCATTGTTTAAAAAGGCGGGCGCCCATCGGGGTTATCGTAAAATCGATGTAATGCAGCAGGGTATTGCGCACCCCGGCTCCCGAAATAGATTCGGCAATTTCCAGATTGCGGCGGGTGCTTTCATCCAAAATCATGTATTTGGACAGATTAATGCGCTGCAGATTGATAAAATGTTCAAGGCGCGTTTTGTAATTTTCCTGCAAATAATGAATGATGACGCCGGCGGCAATAACGCCCGCTTCCAATTCTTCGACGCCGAATCCTTTTAAAGAGTGGGTTTTAAAATGTTGCAGAAGCAACTGGTACATGTAATTTCGGTCAAAGAGCCAATCTTCCCGCTTTGTGACCAGGGCGTTCAAACGGTTCGAGATAAGCGCTTTTATCCGCTCAATCGCCGAGGCGGAAACCAAAATTTCGCGCGGTTGATAGCGGATTAACTGATCGAGTAAATTTTTAGCGGGAAACTCGGCGACCTGAAAACTACCGGTCGATACATCGGCTAACGCCACTCCGCATATTTCGCCGTCCGAATGGATTGAAACAAGGTAATTATTGGATCGGCTATCCAGCAGTTTATCGGAAAGCGTGACGCCCGGCGAAGCAATTTCGACTACCTCCCGTTTAACCACGCCTTTGGCTAATTTGGGGTCTTCCACCTGTTCGCAAATAGCCACGCGCAATCCGGCGCTTAACAATTTAGGAAGATAATTATCGAGAGCGTGATAAGGGAATCCCGCCAAGGGAACGTCGGCGGCTTTACCGTGCGCCCGCTTGGTCAGGGCAATTCCGAGCGTGCGGGCAAGAATTTTGGCGTCTTCGTAAAATGTCTCGTAAAAATCTCCCATACGATAGAGCAAAAGTACATCCTTGTACTCGGCTTTTATCTTAAGATATTGCTCCATCAGGGGGGTTGTATTATTGTTTTTAGATTTTGCCATATCTCTGATTAAATTTTTATTGGAATAATTGGTAAGCTAAAATAAAAAGTACTCCCCTTTCCGGGTTCGCTTTTTAACCATACGCGACCGTTATGCAGGGTAATAATTTCTTTGCTGATAGCCAATCCCAAACCCGTTCCTTTTAAAGAAGCATCCTTGCCAGCCTCGGTTTGTTCGTATTTGCTGAACACCTTTTCCTGTTCTTTAAAAGGAATGCCGATGCCCGTATCGGCAACCGAAACATGCACAGCCATTATTTCCTCTCCGGTCAACTCATTTTTTTCCTTCACCAATCGGCTGGTGATTTTGATTTTACCTCCGGAATCGGTAAACTTAATCGCATTGCTCAGATAATTATTCAAAACCTGCTCGATTCGTAAACGATCAAATTGCAAAAAAGAAATATTATCATCAAGATCTAATTCCATTTTAATATTCTTTTTACGCGCTAACACATGATGATGTTTAAAAACCGTCTCTATTAAAGCGTTAATGGAATGAATTTCAATATTCAATTCAAACCGACCCGCCTCCAGTTTGGAAGCAATCATAAAGTTATCGATCAGCTTTAGCACTTTGTCCACATTTTCTTTGGCAATGGTCAGTAGTTCGGCTTGTTCTTCGGTAACATTTCCCACAACCTGATTGCGGACAATATCGATGTAGCCTTGAATGATATTCAGCGGCGAACGCAGGTCGTGAACGATCATGGAATTGAAATCGGTTTTTAATTGTTCCAACCGGCGTTGAGGTCTCAAATCCGAAAGTACGCCGATGAATCCCGCCTTTTTCACGTTTTCGTAATAGGGCGTTAAATAAATCTTAAAGGGAATATATTCGTTTTCATTGCTCATCAATTCAATTTCAAGACCTTGTCTGGAAAGTTTCTCCAGCTCTTTGGGCGAAACATCCTTTTTGGATAGTTTTAAAATCTGATTTTCGAATTCGGTTCTGGTTTTTAGCGAGCATAATTCATAAAAACTGTGATTCAAAAGCATGTCGCGGTCTTTGTATTTTAGCAGAGAAATCAGACTTTGATTGATATAGATGATATTCCCTTTAAAATCACAGGTAACGAGACCCAGGGTCATTGTTTCCGCCAATAATCGATATTTTTCTTCGGAATTTTTCAAATCCTGATACAGTTTGGCGTTTTCGAGAACCACGGCAGCCTGATTTGCAAAATATTCGAGACTGCGCACTTTTTCCTCTGAGGGTCTTACCCTGTCAACCGGATCATTTACGGCAATATAACCCAGTTCGCGTCCCCGGCTGCGTATGGGAATAATCAACCAGTCTTCGTCGCTCCACTCTCTGCCCAATGATAATTGAAATTGAAGCTGATCCTCGGGGGTAATACGTTCTTTGCTTAAAACGTTGTCGTAAAAATAGGACTGACTTATTTTGAAGGATTTATCCGCCAAGGAAGT
>JAJRSN010000004.1 GCA_024278715.1 Calditrichota bacterium | reverse complement strand
GTTACTACTACGCTATTACAAGTTACGATACCGGTCATGCCGAATGGTCGATAGATCCTTCTGCGCGGTTTAAAGAAACGGGCAGCAATCGCGTTCCGCCGTTGGAAAGCTCAAAATATCCGAACCACACCACGGAACCCTTTGCCGCGGCTTTCGCTCCCGAGAATGAAACCCTTAACAAAATATTGGTAGTGCCCAATCCCTTTGTCATTCGTTCCGGGTTTACGACACCGGGCGGCAGGGATCTGATTTCGTTTGTCAACATTCCCAGTCCCTGCACCATTCGCATTTACACTGTTCGCGGAGACCTGATTAAAACCATCGAACATACGGCGGACACCGGAATCGCTCAGTGGGATCAGGTTACCGATTACGGGCAATACGCCGAAAGCGGCGTTTATATTTTTCAGGTAACTTCCCACGCAGGCGCTACAAAAAACAAAACCTATACCGGGAAGTTTTCGATTGTACGTTGAAAAAGTATTCAATAACATAGAGTTTTAACCATGAGACGGATTATGAATTTAAAATTATGCAATATCGGAATAAACCGTTTTATTGCTTTTCTTGTACTTTGGAGCGTTTTGAGTACAAACGGTTTTGCTCAATTCAAAAAAGCGGGAACCACGGGCTACGTGTTTTTGGAAATACCCACGACCGCGCGCATGAGCGGCATGGGAGAAACCTCTGTCGCTCTGCTCAGCGGAGGCGCGGAAGGCTTGCTGACTAATCCCGCGCTGCTGGCGTTTTCTGCCAGGGGTTACCATGTTTACGCCTCTTACGCTAACTACTTAGCCGATATTCAGCATCAAACCGCAGCCATTGGTTTTTCGTTAAAGGATTACGGATTTTTAGGTTTCAGCGTTAATTACATGGATTTCGGGAAAATGACGCACACGATAAACGCCGATCCGCAAAATCCCGGCGGAAGTTATCTTATACTCGGACAGTACTCGGCTGAAGCCTTTGCCTTCGGAGTTACCTACACACGTAAATTAACGCAATATTTTGCCTTTGGTCTTACAAGCAAGTATGTACGCGAACGGATCGACGAATACAGCTCGAGCAATGTGCTTATGGATATGGGAATGGTTTATCAGACTCAGTTTCGCAGTTTTCGATTGGGCGGTTACATCCAAAATTTTGGCGTGGATGCTAAATACATCGGCGATTCGTTCAAGATGCCGATGATCTTTCGTCTGGGCGGCGCGATGGAGGTTATCGGCGATCGTGAGTCGCCCACGCGCTTAACCATTGCATTGGACGCGCTTCATCCCAGCGATTACAGCGAACGTCTGCACATCGGGGGCGAATTTTGGCTGCGTAACACGTTGTGCCTGCGCGCCGGTTATAAATTCAATTACGACGAAGAGGGTTTGACAACAGGAGCCGGACTTCGATGGATATGGCAAAAATACCGTTTTGCGATGGACATGGGTTACACCGATTATGGACGACTCGGTTCGGTACTGCGGTTTGGTTTTTCCATCTCTGCGGCAAATTAATGTTGAGGTGAACTATGCGCTTTAAAGATAAAATCAGTTTAAAAAAATGCCTTACGACCGCGGCATTAGCTGTTTTGCTGAGCGGGCAAGGCATTCAGGCAGGAGTATTAAAACTTCAATCCATCACGCCTTTCGCTGTTTTTAATTCGGGACTGAATTTGAAATCGGGTCAGGGAATCAATTCCGTTAATGGACCGGGCGCCGGCGCTATTGTTAAATTCGGGATAACTTCAAACTTGCAGGCAGGCATTATCGGCGGATACAACAACCTGACCATTGACCAGCCCGATCCCATTCCCCACTGGAACTGGGAATTCTGGAATCGCTTTTACGGCAATTACATCCGCGATTTGCAGCGAGACAGCAATTATGTGGCGGACCTTTCTTATCAGCAGCGTTTGAACGTGATACCTGTTTTGCTGATGATCGGCTACCAACAGAATCTGGGTTCACGCTTCAAAGTTTCGTTGAGTTTAGCGGGCGGTATTTATCTGCTCAAGCGAACCCTGAGCGTGCACGAACGCTGGTCCAAGCGATTTCCGGAAAAAGATTACACCTTTTCTTATCAATTCGATAATCACGCGAATCCGCATTCCGGAAATATCCCCGGCATTTTAACCGAATTGGAGGCGAGTTACCGGATTCGAAAATTTACGTGGTTAAATTTGGGTTTATCTTTCAATCAATTTTTCGGCACGGACAAAGAACAATATTTCCCTTTTAAACAACTACTTCAAATGCGTCTTGGAATCCAGTTTACTTATTAAATAAACTTGAGGGCAGTAAGAGATTATGAAAACAAGATACATCGGACGTCAAACCATAAAAACCACAGCGCTGATTTCAGTAATTTTTTTGGGATTGCTTTTCGCGGCGCACCCCGCTTATTCTCAGCAAAGAATTGGCATCGGCGTTAGCGGATCGTACGTTTATCCCGTGGGTTCTTTGCAGAATTGGTTTAAAGGAACCGTAAAAGCACCGCAGATTAATTTTGTATTTAACGCTAACGAACAATCGTTTTGGAGATTAACAGCCACTTCCACCCGTTTTGATCGACCCAATAAGGATAAATTGTTTTACAAAGATCTTAATTTGGATTTAAAGCTTTATGGCGCGGGGGTGGATTATTTCTCTTATTTATCGGGTAGATTTGGCTTTGTGCAAGCTTACTGGACGTTTGGCGTAAACCTGTATCGCTGGGAGGCTTTGCGCGATAAATACGAGGCGAAAGATCAGTTTGTTCCTCAACGAAGACAGCAGGACTGGAGCTTCGCCGGTTCCGCAGGATTCGGAGCCATGTTTCATCTTTCAGATCACCTGAAGCTGACGACTACTATCCGTTACCATCTTGTGGTCGGCGAATTGTGGCCGGCATTGGCGCTGCATCTAGAAAATGTGAGCGGGATGCAAATGGTGCAGATGCAAACGGGACTGGGATTTTGGTTTTAGATTATTGATCGCAGATTAGACCACAGATTAAACTGATTGCGCAGATTGAGTTGAAATTTTTCTTTTGGATTTTTAGCACTTAATATTAGTAGGGTTTGTTTCAATTGCAATTTTAAATTTAATTTATTCTCTGAGCGACTGTAGTTTTTTACCGCAGAGGCGCTGAGAACGCGGAGGTTTTTTTCTTTTGATCTTTGAGCGCAGATTAAACTGATTACACGAATTACGCAGGGTGGGTTGTGTTTTTTTGAGTTTATTTTGAGGTTGAGCGTCTGGTTGTTTGGGATGAATTTCCAAGCCCCTAAAGGGGCTTCTTAAGGTCGTAAACGACCTGACCGTTAAAAACAGCAAAAAACTGGCAACAATTGAAAAACGTCTATTCCGCCCAATTCTTCAGCTTTCTTTTTTCCTGCCCGGCTTTTTCAAACTTTCCGCCCGCTGAATTATGTGTTTACCAAAGCGATCGACCAGAATATCGTGCACTTTATCCAATTCGCGGTGTTTTTCATCAAGGGCGTCAAACAAAGACAATTGTTTTCCT
>JAJRSN010000050.1 GCA_024278715.1 Calditrichota bacterium | reverse complement strand
TATATTGAAACAGCAGTTTAAAAGTAAATCTTTAATTGCTACTCCGAGCCAAATGACCTAAGTCCCTTTTTGACGGGATATGGTCTGAGGTCGAGGGAAAAAATCCCCTCTCCCGTTGTGGGAGAGTAGGGTAGAGCCGGAAACGGTTCTGCCTCCCGTGTTTGGAAAGGAGAACGGATGAATGAAACACAAAATTTTCACCTGAAATACCCGCCGCTGATCGATCCCTTTGGCAGACAATTGACCTATCTACGCATTGCAGTGACCGATCGCTGTAATTTGCGTTGCACCTATTGCATGCCCGAAGAGGGCGTTCCGTTTATTCCCCATGAACGTATCATCCGCTTTGAAGAACTTTACAGAATAGTAGCTATCATGAGCGGTTCGGGAATTTCAAAAATCCGCATTACAGGCGGCGAACCCTTTGTGCGCAAGGGCTTAATGGATTTTTTTGAACGGATTGCCGCTCTTGACGGTCTGCGTCAAATTCATCTTACCACCAACGGCGTGCTTATTCATCAGTATATCGGTAAACTAAAACGATTGGGTGTTTCCGGCATTAATCTGAGCATGGATACTCTGAATACGGAAAAATTTAAAACAATCACCCGTCGGGAAGGTTGGGAGCAGGTCTGGAAATCATTCCGACTGGTTATGGAATATGGGATTCCGTTGAAAATTAATTCCGTGATTCAGCGCGGTATCAATGATGATGAAATCGAAGGTCTTGCCCGGCTGGCTGAAGAGCACCCGATACAAGTGCGCTTTATTGAACAAATGCCCTTTAACGGATTGATCAGAGAGTTTCGGAAACCTTTTACGGCTTTGGAAATCAAGGAACGCCTGGAAAACGTTTTTGGCGAGCTTTATCCCGAAAATAATCCGGGCTCCACGGCGCAGCTTTTTTCCATACCCGGATTCGCCGGAAAAATAGGTATTATTGCCGGTTATTCCCGAACATTTTGTGATTCCTGCAATCGTCTGCGGATTACTTCCACGGGGATTCTTAAAACCTGTTTGTATGACCGCGGAAGCATTGATTTAAAAACGCTTGTTCGCAACGGAGCGGATGACGCTAAATTATACGAAGCGATCGCCGACGCTGTCGCCAAACGGCACCGGGATGGCTTTGAAGCCGAAGAAATGACTATGAATATCCTCAAACAATCCATGGCGCAAATCGGAGGTTGAGAATGCGCGGATGGCTGGAACAGATCGGTTTGATTTTACCCCGGCAAGAGACGCCGAAAAATCGTTTTTCGCTCAATGAGTGGTCGGGCGCCCTGGGCGATCTCGGAACGCTGCTGCCGCTCATTTTTGCTTTGATCGTCTTTAACGGCTTTTCCACCGCCACGGTTTTCTTTTTGTTCGGTACGGTCTATTTGCTGACCGGATGGTTTTACAAAGTGCCGGTTTCGGTTCAGCCTTTAAAAGCCATGTCGGTGATTGCCATTGCCAAAGGGTTTTCGCCGGAATTTTTGGCGAGCACTTCCTTCTTTTACGGAGTACTGTTAATTGTTCTTTCGTTAACCGGTTTGATCAAATGGCTGCAAAAAATATTCTCTCCCGCCCTTGTCCGGGGAATCCAATTCGGGATCGGTCTTATCCTTACCCAAAAGGCTATTGAACTTGTGATACAAAAGGGATTTTTGCTGCATACCCCGTCTTTTTCCCTAAGCGTTAATTTAATAATGGTATTGGTTCTTCTGGTCGTCATCTGGATTTTTCAGGTTCGGAAAAATTTGCCGGTAGCGCTGATTTTGGTCCTGGCTTCCATTTTGGTGTTCGGTTTTTTAAACATGGTTCCGGAAGATATTCAGACCGGCGGTAAATTATTGAACCTTCGGCTTCCGGACATTTTTACTTTAAAAGACGCGCTGATCTATTTAATCATACCCCAACTTCCGTTAACCTTAGGCAATGCCGTTTATGCGGCGTCGGATTCCTGCCATGTTTTATGGGATAAGCAGGCAAAAAGAGTAAATCCCACGCGTCTGTCGTTTAGTATCGGTTTAAGCGATTTGTTCATCGGTCTGACCGGCGGGTTCCCTGTTTGCCACGGCGCAGGCGGGATGGGAGCGCATGCCCAGTTTGGCGCCAAAACGGGAGGCGCTACCATGATCATGGGCGCCATACTTCTTGTGACGGCTTTGGTATCCCCCTTGCGCGGATTTATCTTTCTTATCCCTGTTCCGCTGTTAGCCGCCATGCTCATTTTTGACAGTTACCGGATGATGACCATGATCGGAAAATTAAAGGCGCTGAAGTTTGTCTTTGTCGCGCTGACCGTAGGTCTGATTTCTTTCTTTACGCGCAATTTAACCCTTGCCCTGATCACGGGCTTTGTGATAGAAAAATTTATCATTGTTTTTGAAAACAGAAAAGCAAAAATTGCCGAGGGAGTGCAAAATGATTGACGTGAGTCCGAAATTTAACACTTTGCGTTACGCCCAGGCGACGGGCACGCTTTACGCCCGACCCGAAATCATAAAACGGGTTAAAGAGAATACCGTTCCAAAGGGAAACGTGTTAGAAGTAGCCCGCGCTGCCGGAATTTTAGCCGCCAAAAAAGCGGCGGACTGGATCGTATTCTGTCATCCGATTCCTCTTGACTGGGTGGAGCTCTCATTTGAGTTAAAAGAAGATTGCATTGTGGTTCAAAGCGAAGTGAAAAGCGTCTGGAAAACCGGTGTGGAAATGGAAGCGCTTACCGCCGTACAGGGCGCTTTGATGAATATGTACGACATGCTCAAACCGCTGGATGATGAGCTTTCCATGGGGGATATTTATCTGGTGAAGAAAAAGGGAGGTAAATCGGATTTCAAAGATCGCTTCGAACAAAAAATTTCGGCTGCCGTGCTGGTGATTTCCGATTCCACTTTTGCGGGTAAGCGCGAAGATAAATCCGGGAAGATTATTAAAGAGTTCCTGAAAAATGAATCCATTGAGGTCAAAATATACGAAATTCTTCCGGATGATCCGATACGGATTCGGCAAAGAGTCGTTGAACTGGTTGACGAGGAGGGAATCGATCTGGTTTTTACCACCGGCGGAACGGGGCTGGGACCTAAAGATCTGACGCCGGAAGCCATTAAGCCCATTCTGGAAAAAGAGACTCCCGGTATTACCGAAGCCATCCGCCGCCACGGAAAAGAACGCACGCCGTTTGCCATGCTCTCTCGTGAAATTGCGGGTATGCGCAAGAAGAGCCTGATCATCGCTTTGCCCGGCAGTTCAAAAGGAGCTAAAGAAAGTTTGCAGGCTGTTTTCCCCGGACTTTTACATGCTTTCCCGATGATCTGGGGCGGCGGACACGATAAAGACGGAAAGGCAAAACTATGATTGCGATCGATGAAGCCGTAAAAATCATCAAAGAGCAAGCACCGTTTACGGAGTATGAACGGCTGCCGCTCACAAAAGCTCTGCTTAGGGTTTTGGCGGAAGACATCTTTGCCCGCGAACCCGCTCCGCGTTTTACCAATAGCGCCATGGACGGTTTTGCCGTACGTTGGGAAGATTTGCAAACCCTGCCTGCGAGTCTGTCAATAATCGGCGAGAGCAGGGCGGGGGTCCCCTTTAAAGGAAAAGTTAAATCGGGCGAAGCCGCGCGGATTAGCACCGGGGCTTTAATGCCCGATGGCGCCGACACCGTGATTCCGGTTGAAGATACCGAAGAAACTGCCGGTGAAGCAATCATATTAAGGGCTGATAAAAAAGCCGCCAATGTCCGTTATGAAGGAGAAGAGATCAAAGCCGGTGATTTGCTTGTTTCTTCAGGATCACGCATCTATCCCGAACATCTTGCCGTTCTTGCCTCGCAGGGAATAAGCGAGGTTAAAGTCTTTAAAGCTCCGCGCGTGGTTTTGCTCACCACCGGTACAGAGGTTAAAAGGTTTGATGAGACTCCCGAATATTTTCAGATTCGCGATTCAAATTCG
>JAJRSN010000049.1 GCA_024278715.1 Calditrichota bacterium | reverse complement strand
GGGTTGACATAAAACTGGTGCGGATTAGCGCCTGATCCGGAGCGACAGCCGGACTGATAACGGCATTGGAGTAAACCCCTTCTTCAAACAAACGTTTCCAGAAATAGAATGTTTTGTCGTCGTCACGGATGTAAATGGGAATAATCGGGGTGTCCTTACTGGAGCCAATATCGAATCCCAGATTTTTAAACTCTCTGCGCATTTTTTCACTGATTTCACGTAACCGCTGCATGTGTTCGGGTTCGTTTTCGATAATTTCCAATGTTTTTATTACGGCGGCTGTGGCGGCGGGCGTGGGTGCGGCGGAAAAAATCAATGAGCTGGCATGATGTTTAATGTAATCAATAACATATTGCGGACCGGCGACAAATCCCCCGATTGAAGCCAGAGATTTGCTGAAAGTACTCATGATAATATCGACATGGTCTTCCAATCCCAAATATTCACAGGCGCCGCGACCGTGATCTCCCAAAACTCCGAGTCCGTGGGCTTCGTCAATGTAAATTTGAGCGTTATATTTTTGAGCAAGAGGAATAATCTCTCCCAATTTGACGATGTCGCCTTCCATACTAAAAACACCGTCGCAAACAATTAATTTGGGTTTTTCGGGTTCCAGCTGCGAAAGAACCCGTTCTAAACTTTGCATGTCGTTATGCATAAATCGTTTGATCTGAACCCCGACCGCGGCGCGCGTTCCCGCATAAATGGACGCATGGTCGGATTTATCGAGAATGATGTATTCGTCCTTTCCCACCAGAGTAGAAATTCCGCCCAAATTAGCCATGTAACCGGTGCTGAAAATTAACGCCGCTTCGCGGTTCATAAAAGCGGCTAATTTTTCTTCCAACTGACGATGGAGATCAAGCGTTCCGTTCAAAAACCGCGATCCCGAACAACTGGTGCCGTAACAACGCGTTGCTTCGATTGCAGCCTCGATTACCCGCGGGTCATGCGTTAATCCCAGATAATTATTGGATCCGATCATTATGATTTCACGACCTTCCATGAAAACCCTGGGACCGTCGTTGCCCGACAGCGAACGAAAATAAGGATAAATTCCCGCTTCGATTGTTTCCTTAGCTCGTGTGAACTTGCGACACTTTTCAAAAATATCCAATTAAACCTCCAGCTCTTTTTAGAACATATCAAAGTTTACAAATTTTAAGATTAAATGAAATCTTAATATATGCAAAAAATACCAATTATTAAAGATTGCAAAATTTAATTAACTTTTTTAATATATGTTTTCTTCATAAATAAAGCAAAATCACCTTTCAAAGGAGTAAGCAGGTGAATGTTTTTTTAACAGGCGCAACGGGATTTATCGGAAGCCATTTAGCCGAGGACTTGCTCGATAAAGGGTTTAATGTCCGGGCTTTATTGCGAACTTCCAGCAGTTTACGCTGGATTGCGGATTTAAAACTGGATTGCTATTACGCGAATATTTTTGATAGTCAAAGCCTGTTGCCCGGTCTGAAAGACGTCGATATCGTAATACATTCCGCCGGGTTGACCAAAGCACTTAAAAACGAAGACTACTACCGCGTCAACTTCGAAGGCACAAAAAATCTTATCGACACCATCATAGAAAACAAGTTACCGGTAAAACGATTTGTTTTAATCAGCTCCCAGGCAGCCGCGGGTCCCGCAAGTTCGATGCAGCCCGTTACCGAAGACGATGAACCGCATCCGGTGAGCGAATACGGCAAAAGTAAATTGATGGCGGAACAGTATGTTTTGCGGCAAAAGGATAAACTTCCGGTTACAATCATTCGTCCGCCCGCCGTTTACGGACCGAGAGACACGGATGTGTTTCAATTTTTTAAAACCGTCAAAAAGGGGATCATCCCAAAATGGCAGAACCGCGATAAATATTTGAGCTTTGTGTATGTAAAGGATCTGGTGAAAGGAGTTGTTGCCGCGGCGCAGCATCCGAAAGCCGAAGGGCAGATCTATTTTATTGCCGAACCCAGACCGCATTCATGGGAAGAGCTTGCCCGCGAAGCGTTGAAGTTTTTTGACAAAAAAGCCTTGCAGGTGCCCGTGCCCCTCGGATTGATCAAAGGGATCGCCTTTCTTTCCGAGCAGTGGAGCAGAGTTACGCATAAACCCTCGATTATTAACCAACAAAAGGTCGCCGAACTTTTGCCCGATTTTTGGATTTGTTCGCCTAAAAAAATTAAAGAACAATTAAAATTCGAAGCCAAAACAGCTTTGAGCGAAGGAGTTAAACAAACATTGCAGTGGTATCTTGATAACGGATGGCTTTAAAGAAAATTGGTTCAAAGAATGGTTCGGCGAAGAATATATTCAGGTTTATTCTCACCGCAACGAAGACGAGGCTCGTCAGGTCGTTGAACTGATTAAAAAAACGCTTCCCTTGAATAAACACAGCTTCATTCTGGATGCTGCCTGCGGAAACGGACGACATAGCTGTAATCTTGCCAGGTTTTTCAAACACGTGGTCGGCATTGACCTTTCAAAAACTTTACTCGTTTTGGCAAAAGAGCAGTGCTCCCATTCGCAAAAGCCGCCTTTTATCCGGGCAGATATTCGCTTTCTTCCTTTCGGTAGGTCTTTTGACGCGGCGCTTAGCTTATTTACGTCATTTGGGTATTTCTTAAGCGACGAAGAAAACTTAAAGGTTCTGTCGGAATTCTGCCGGGTTCTTAAAACAGGCGGCGTCTTATTTTTCGATTATTTGAACAAACCCAGCGTCATCAAAAATTTGAAAAATCGCACGGAGAAAACCATATCCGGAATGCGGATCATCGAAAACAGAAAAATTGTCAGGAACAGGGTTGATAAGCAGATAATTATTGAACGGAACGGAAAAAGACGGTATTTTTACGAGTCGGTCCGCCTGTACGGATTGGACGAACTGAAAATGCTGATGGAGAAAGCGAACTTCCGGATCGAAAAAGTTTTGGGAGATTACCTCGGAAGCGATTATAGCGAAAACAGTCCGCGTTTAATTGTAATAGCAAAAAAGAAATGAAGCCATGAATCCAGTTTTTGAAGCCTATTTAAAAGAAGCCGATTCCGTTAAAGAATTTTTCGGGCAGCCGTTAAAACCCGATTGGCGTCAACCGGCAAACCGGATTAATAGTCAGAGCCGCCGGTTTGCTTTGGATGAATTGATCGCTCAGAACCAAGGACTTTCAAATGAAAAGGCAAAGCGGTATCTGGAATGGTTAAAAAACGAAAAGCCGTTGATCGTTATTACCGGTCAGCAACTGGGAATTTTTATTTCGCCTCTTTACACAGTTCTAAAAGCGCTTACTACGGTTGCACTGGCGGAACATCTGAACAGATCGCTTCCGGACTTGAAATTCGTTCCTGTGTTCTGGCTGGAAGGCGAAGATCATGATTTTGAAGAGATAAATTCCGCCTTCTTTTTTGACAAATCCAATCAATTAACAAAATTCACAATAGAAAATAAATCGGGCGACAGGTTGCCGGTTTCGCAGCGAATCCTTCCCGGCGACATGCGCGAAAAAATCGATGAGCTGGAAAACAGGCTGCAAACCACGGAATTCACACAGCCTCTTTTTGAGCTGCTGCGCGAATTTTACAAACCGGGAAAATTGTGGATAAACAGTTTTAAAGAACATCTCAATTACCTGCTTCGGGAATTAGGAATTTTAACGTTCGATCCCGCCGATGTAGCGGTTAAACAAAAAAGTCTGCCCTTTTTTGAACTGATTATCGAGGAGAACGAGCGGATCGTTCAATATTTTGAACAGCAAACGAATAGCTTAAAGTCGGAGGGATATCCGGTCCAGGTCAAAATTCTTGAAGACCGCGCTTATCTGTTTTACAAACAAAACGGCAGCGAACGTTTACCTGTGCTAAAATCGGGCGGGAATAAATTCAGAATCGGAGACAGCGGAGAGGAGCTTTCAGAAAAATCTTTCAAGAAGCTGATTCGGGAAAATCCCGATTGGATCTCCTCTACGGCGCTGACGCGTCCCCTATGGCAAAGCTATCTTTTGCCGGTGATTTCTTATGTGGCGGGAGCGGCTGAAATCGCCTATTGGGCGCAGACACGAGCGGCTTTTGATTTTCTAAAGATTCCCATGCCTCATTTGCAACCGCGTTTTTCCGCAACGTTAATTGAACCGCGGATTAGCCGGTTGCTCCGGAAATACGGTCTTGAGCCGGAATCCGCCGACCGGGACGTTAACCGCTGGATAAAAGAAGCGATTGGTCAAAAATATTTGAATCCCCTTTGGGAAGAAGGAACTTCGCTGCGCCGGGTTCTGAAAGAATTCAAAAAGAAATACGAAGATTTTATTCAAGATATCGATTCCACGTTAAAACCCGTTGTGAGCAAATCATTCAACAATATGGAAAAGACGCTGGAAAATCTGGAAAATCGTCTGACGCGCTCGGCAAAACAAAAAGAAACACTAATGGTCAATCAATTGCAAACTATTCATCAATTCATTCTTCCGCGGGGCGAATTGCAGGAACGGATTTTGAGCAGTCTTTATTTCAGCAATAAATTCGGAGACGACTGGCTGCAAAAAGTTTACGAGAAAATTGATCTTGAAACATGGAAGCATGACTATGTGTACTTGTGATGATCTAAACCGCAGATTTGATCATAGATTAACCTGATTACAGACCACAGATTAAACTGATGCCGCTGATTAAATTAAGGTCATTTTTAATCTTTAACGCTTAGAATATGGGAATTTATTTTATTTTCAATTT
>JAJRSN010000048.1 GCA_024278715.1 Calditrichota bacterium | reverse complement strand
TTTAATGCAGAATAAACATAATTTTACAGGCAACAGGATCGTAATGCGTGATGAGTAAGACAAAAGAAAAAAACTATCAGAAAGCGAAATGCAGAAAGCCGTGACCACCTCCTGTCGTGATAAGTGAGTCGGAGAGGTACGCTTAATGCTTACACCCTTAACGCTTAACGAATAAGTAATAAAGCGGAATGAAGGCTGAATCGTAAATCCGTGGCGTTGCGCAGAAAGCTTACAAATACGCCCGCAATTCTGCCTGTCCGGTGTGAATCGTTTTTTTGTACCCCGCGTCACGCCGTCCCGAATATTGAAAGGTAAACAAGATATTTTTTGAAAGCGTGTATTCAATCCGCAACTGCCAACCGTGCGAAATACCCTTTTTTTTGCCCTGTGCCATCTCAAAGGGAACGACCAGATTCCGCGGATTATTTAATACATCCACGTTCTGCACCTGATATTCGGCGCTTGCCCGACCTTTGCCCGGCAAAGCGTAATTCAACCGTTGTTTTAACATCATAAACCATAGCGAAAGCGGGTAAAGCGGGGTGGAGTTGCGCTCATAACCGCCCTCGCTTTCAAAACCTATTTCCCAGCGATTTTGCGGTCGATAAGAAAAATTTTGCCGCAGGTAATATCCGCCGATCCGCCGGTTGCGCAACGGAGCTGTGGTCGAATTTCTGATGAACGAACGTAAGCGCGCTTCGCTTTGACTGCGCAGCTTGATCCGCGGACGCCAGTCAATGCGTAATCCCATTTCCTGATTCTTCCTGCGATCGTTTTCGTTAGAATCCAGATACTGGTTGTTGTAATTATTGCTTAACCGATAACGCAGACGAAACGAAAGATTACGATTATGACGCATAAGATAAATATCCTGATAAAAATTCATAACTCCGCGCACAGTGTAAGATTTTTGCAAATGCGAAGGATTGAGTAAATACACGGCAAGTTTATTAGGATCACGGGATTCTTCCTCGATTCGTAAATACGATTCCCCGCTGATTTTTGAAAACCAGCGGTTTTTTAAATTCTTATATTTTCTGGTGTATTTGTAAGGATCAAAACGCAGCCTGAAAGCGGTTTGAACATTGGAAACCGGTTCAAATTTTCCGGAAGGCAGAATGTACAAAATATAGTTGCCGAGCGGATCGGGGACGTATTCTTTTAGCCAGGGATCGAAACGTAAATTGCCCCGACCTTCTCCCACTTCCACATAAATCTTCTCCTTTAGCGCCGTCTCTTCGGTTGAAAGCCGATACTGCCACGAAAGGTCAAAAGCGTTTTTGTAAGCCCGCTGCGTCAAATCGATTTGGGCAAGACTCGTCGAGCGGTCCCGCCAGCTTGTGTCCTGAACCGCGGGATCGATGTAAAACAATTTCAACGTATCCACCTGAATTGTCTCAAAGTGTTTTGTGTAATCCTTTTTGCGCTGCATCATAGTCAGATTTAATGTTGTGGATTTAATGTTCTTTAAACCTAATCGCAATTGATAGGTGTTGCTTATCGCTTGAAGCAGCAGATCGCCGCTTTGCCGAGGATCGTAAACATAATCCCGTCTGTTGTTAAAATTCAGAACTCCCGAAAGATGTTTGAATTTTGCCAATTGCAGACCGATCCCTGCATCGTCAAAACGAAATCCGGTTAACGACATTTCCGAACGTTGTTTGCGCCACTCTCCCTTATAATTTAATTGAGGCGTAATTTTCCAAACGGATTTTTCGACGAACAGACCGTATCGTTTCCAATCATCTTTTAAATTTACTTTCCGGTTATCGCTTGTAATTTGTAAGAAATAGATTTTTGAAGTCAGTATCCGAGGTCGATCGACCGCTAAACTCCATTCCGTTCGATTGCTGGTAAAACCGGATTGACTGAATTTCCCGATGTTATTTAATAACCGAACGGATTCTACCGGTTGGTAGCGCGTGTTTAATTGAAAACTGAGCTCTTCGGAATTGTCGGTCGCGGCGGAGTACAAATTCCAATAACGCTGGAAATCGGGATTTTGAAAACGATCGGCGGCGCGGAAGGTTTTTTGAATGTAACGTGTGTTGAAAGTAATGTTGAATTGCCCGAGATTTGTGTTTTTAATTTTAAGCGGCAAGTCGCTGATGGACGATTTTAACTGAAAAGCATGTCCCTTATTGTCGCCGTCGTCAAGCGAAGAAAATGTGTTCCGATCCAGATTGCTCAGGGCGTATTCCGCTTCTATTTTAAATGGTTTCCACGGTTGACCGCTCAAATGAAGATCAATTAATTCCTGTTTTGAAGGAAGAGGAATAAGGCGAACGGGCGCGTATTCTCCCTTACCGGGTCCCACCCAGCGATAAACGCCGAGCCTGTCTCGAACATAATCTCCCTTTCCTTTTCCTAAAAATGAATACGAAACCGAATAATCTCCCGCTTGCTTGCCCACATATTTGAAAATCGTGTACTTTATTCCGTTCAGCAGAGTATCTGTTTGAATATAACTTGCAAGGGAATCGCCTTTGTACTTGTAGCCCGGCTCCAGCGCCTTAAAAGGATCATCGCCGGCTTGTTTGAGAATTGCTTTTTCCTGTGCAGTCAATGCCGCGCTTTCTTCCAGCACCTGCCCCGTGTTGTCCTGTTCGCGGTAATAATGCACATTCAATTTCAATTTGTTTGATTTAAATTGATGTCGGGAAAACGCGCTATAAACATTTCGGTTGTAATTTTGAACCGCCGGAAAGTACTCAAAATCGACCTCGATGCGCGATTCGCTTGTGATTAAACGATGGTTGGTAAAACGTATTTGTCCGTTTCCGTATTCGATCACATAGTCGTTGCTTTCGCCGCGCACCATGCGTTCGCCGTTAATGTAAACGCGTTCAGTTCCGGCAAGTACAATAATTTCGCGTTCGCCGTTTTTTCCTGTTAAAAGATAGGGCCCCTGATTGCCTTCCTGTCCTAAAAAGGAGACGTGATGAAAAAAACCGCGTGTACTGGCAATGGTTACTCCAAGTCGGTTACTTTTGATCGATGTTTCAAGCGTCAGTCCCTGCAGCTTTCTTTGAATATTTCCGAACTGAGTATTTTTGTATGCCAGATTAAAATCGCCGACCGTACCCTTAATAAACGGACTTTTAAATTGAACAAAGACCTTATCCACTTCTTCTAACGTCTGAGTATTGCCTTCGGGTTGAATGGGCGTTGCTTCGTCGGTGAGGGCTGCCACAATTTCAATGTCATCGGTGAGTTTGCCCGAAAGCTGCAGGTTCAATCCGGAATTCAATGTAAAATCCTGATTACTGCCTATTTGAATTCCGCGCATAATACTACCGCTGGTTTGCAAGGTAGAGGGAATATGCGCCAGGGGATTTTCCAACCGAATGGCGCGCATGCGGACGCCTTGCTGCAGGGCTTTTAAACTGTCGCTGCCGATATTTTTTTTGCTCGAGTCCAACTCGAACAAGCGAAAGTTACGGCGCAGAAAAATGGGAAGACGTTGATAGCGAATATGCAGCGAATCGCCGGACTTGAATTTCCGGTAAAAATGAATGACCTTGCTGTCGTCTAATTTGTAATCGAGCGTTTCACTGAGGAGATGCCGGTTAAGCCGGATTTGAAGAGTATTCGATCGAAGATAATGTGTTGGCGGAAAATTATATTCATATTCGGGATCCGTAACGATGATAAGCGTATCCGTCTGCCAAACGAAGGACGGAATGATGGTCTGGGACGGTCCTGCTTTTATGCAAATCAGAATGAATAAAAGTACCGCGGTAAAACTAATCGAAGCGCGAGAAACCTTCATTTCGATTCCACTAATCTCCCGGCTACCACCTGATTATCATCTAAAATGAAACACAAGAAAGTATTATCATCGTTTATTGACGGCATAATTACCAGATCCCTCGGGGCGACCAGCGGTTTTTCCAAGGTCAATTTTATGGGAAAAACAGTTTGCAGATCGGGCGTAACACGAAAAATCGATTTAGCCCCTTCATCGGCTATTAAAATGCCCAGCCGATCATCCGTTGCCAGTCCCGCAGGGTGGATAAATTGCGGAAAATTAACGGCGCGGATAAAGGTTCCGAAAAAATCGAAAATAATGATGGCTTTGCGCGAAATATCCGAAATTATTACCCATTGATTTTTAAGAATATCCAGTTGTATCGGTTCCTGAAGCTCACCCTGTCCCGATTCGTACGTTCCGAAAAAACGTTCCGGCTGCCCGTTGCGATTTAGTTTTATTACCTTGTTTTCCAGATGATCGAGAATGAACAAATCGTTTTGCGAATTTAAAGCGCAGCTCAGCACTTCTCCGAACCGGTATTCCTCCGACCAGTTGGGGTCGCTGACCAACTCCGCCAGGTAATTCATTTGACGGTCGTAACGTTGAAGACGCCGGTTATTGTAATCGGCAACGTAAATATTCAGAAGAGATTTTACCCAGATGTCCGACGGCATGTCAAATTGATCCGGCTCAAATCCAAATCCCCCGACCGATTTTAAAAACTTTCCCCGAAGATCGAATAGTTGAATCCGATTGTTACGGGAATCCACAACAAACAGGGTTCCGTCGTCGTTGACGGCAATGGCGGAAGGATCGTTAAACTGACCGGTATCCTGCCCTTGCTGCCCGAAACGGAAGCTTTCGATAAATTGCTGGGCATTTGTTTTTGAGGGCGTTGCTAAAACACAAACGGCGAAATAGGCGATTAAAGCGAAATTCAACGAATATTTTTGTATTCTTAAGCGCATGAACTTTTTCCCAAAGAATTAGATTTGATAAATATCCAAAATGACTTAACGGTCGTTTCTGTTACCTTTGAAAGGGCGGCAACGAACGAAAATCTTTTCCCAAAACAATGGTCACTGTAGCTTTGGCGGATTGAGGTTTGTATCCCTGATCCTGTTGATAGGGGATTCTTAGCAATTTTGATAATTTGCCGATAAATTTTCCTTTTGGCAGATTCCCCTTAAAAACGGATTTTGGTAAATTCCATTGAACCTTGCCGTTAACTCGAAAATTTTCGGCATTGACCACGTCAAATCCGTTTTGCTCTAAAAAATTGCTCAAATTGTTGGCAATACCCCGTTCTCCAGCCCCGTTCAAAATTTCAATTTTTAAAGGTTTTTCTGTTCCGTCGGGCGCGCTGATTTTTGTCCGCAACGACCTTAGCCGAGCGTCATCCGGAAAAAACTCAAGAGCGGTGTTTATCACTTCGTTTGCGAGCTTTTTCTTTCCGGCTTTTACCAGCGATTCTGCTTCGGTTATTATTTTTTCTTTTGCCGAATCTGTTAATCTTTTTAATTGCGGATCATAAGGATTAATTTTACGAGCTTGCCCAAGCAACAACAGCGCGTTGTTGTCACGAGGGCTCAGAATCTGATCACGATTAATTTTAATTTGCGCCTGATCGAGAAGCGCCTGCAGCATCTTTAAGCGGAAACTATCCGGTTTAGTGAAGCTCTCCTTTGTTAACGCCGAATCGGCGGGAGTTTTTGGTTCGGAAGTTTTAAAATGCAGTCTGGAAATTATTATTGCCAGCATAACAATCACCAGGGCGCTGAACAGCGAGTAGCGCATCCCCGGTTTTAAAAGTGTGGCGGCTAATGATCTCCGTTTTTGTTTTTTTGTCTCTTTTTCGGACGGGCTTTGGGATAATTGCGTCATGAACACGGTTACGCCCGTTTTTTGCAGCGCTGAACGCATTTCCTGACAACTTTGGAAGCGTTCTTCGGGTTTTTTAGCCAGAGCTTTTAAAAGCAAATCATTCATAAACGGCGAAACGTGTTCAATCGGCTCGGGTTTTTGATAGAGGATGCAATGATAAACTTCACCGGTAAAAAAAGGCGGTTTACCGTTTAATAAATCGTAAAGGGTGGCTCCAAGAGAATAGATATCGGAACGGACTGATAAGGGTTTTCCGCTTACTTGCTCCGGCGACCAATAAAGAATAATGGTCGAAGCAGTTGAATCCTGCACGAGATTCAAGGCATGGCGAATGGGTTCGGACAGTCCGAAATCGATAAGTTTGATTGTCCGTTGTGATGTAAGAATAATATTGTTGGGTTTAAGGTCGCGATGCAAGATGTTCTGGTCATGCGCAAATTCCAGTGCGTTTAGAATTTGTTCCGCAATCCATTTGACCTCTTCTTCGTTTAGCCGGTTAGACGGTCTTTTTAATTTAACCGTTTTCAGACTGCTTCCGGGAACATGTTCCATCTCAAAATAAGCGTAACGTCCTTCGGTATGAATTTGATAAAGACGAGCGATATTTTGGTGGTCTAAAACAGAAATCAATTGACTCTGTTCGATGAGGTAGTTAAAAGCTTCGCGATCACGCCGAATTTGTTCGGGAATGACCAGAACCACTTTTGTTTGATTTTCCTCTAAATCCCGAACTTTAAAAGCAAAACTATGACTTCGACGCACCGGATTGCTTAATATTTCAAAGCGATCGTCAAATTTATAACCGGTGTGTAAACCTTTTAACATGGGATCAAGCGGAAAGTTGGGTATTTTTTCCATAACAAAGACCCGTCACTATTTTATCTTAACTGTATGAGTATATAAATAAATCCGTCAAGATTCAATCCAATTTACCGGAAGCGGCTTTGCATTTGCGAACGGAGGTGTTAATCGGATTAAAAGAAACTTTTGTGAACAGCACAAAGTTTAAAAGAATGATTTCTTCCTGGACTTAAGAATACTCTGCTTTAAGAAGATTTGTTGTTGATTTGCATGTTCGATTTTTAAATATTATTTTAAACAGAAGGTTAGCGGGGATTAGTTTTTACCATGATTGACACATTAAAAATTTTCGATGAATTAAGCGCCGAATTGGAGCCTGGCGCGGCGAAAAAAATTGCGGCTATTATCGGCGCCATGTACGAGGAGTTGCTGAACACGGTAACCAAGACCGAGTTCAATGAATTAAAAGAGATTGTCCGCG
>JAJRSN010000047.1 GCA_024278715.1 Calditrichota bacterium | reverse complement strand
TCTCCTGTTTCGGAAAACGCCTCGCGTCCGTTTCGGAATTCGCATCCCGCCAGGGCTAAAACATCGCCGTACTCGGTAGCGTCGATGGCAACTTTGGCGCGAATTTCGAGTTGTTCGTTCCCGTCATTTTTAAATCTCGCTCCCAGAACTTTCTTGTTTTTAATTATGATTTCTATCGGATAAAAACCCGTTTTCAAATCGATATTTCCGGCTTCTTTCAACATTTCTCTCAAGATTTTTTCGCCGACCTTCGGTTCAAATTGCACATTACTAACCCAACCCGTTTCCACCGCTTCAGGACCGCCGTAATAGGCGTAGAGCTTTTCTCTGAATTCTCCCCACAATCCCGATGGCAACTTGTGGTTCCCGTCGATAGCGGAAACCCCGGCTGCGGTCAGCATTCCGCCTACCCAATCCGTTTCCTCAACAAGAACCACCTTCGCTCCCATACGCGCCGCCTGAATTGCGGCGCAAACACCGCTGGCGCTTGCTCCGACAATCAATACATCAGATCGTATTTCCATTCGCTTTCTCCTGTAAGTTTTTAAAAAAATCCTTTTTTTAGCGATTTAACGGATGTCACCGAAAACTCATGCTTTTTGTTTTTTTAAAAATTCAGGAATGTATTCCAGTAACATCTCGGGTTCATAAGGTTTTTCTATCAAATCGATTGTTCCCAGAGATTCAATTGTTTGCTTTATTTTAGGATCAATATAACCGCTTGTCATTAACAATTTAACATTCGGGTCTATGCGTTTCATAAATTGCGCCACGTAAGTTCCGTCTTTTTCCGGGAGATCGTAATCAAGAATGACCAGATCCACCGAATCCGTGTTACGTTTGAAATATTGAATCGCTTCTTCTCCCGAGTAGGTCTGCGTAACCCGGTAACCGTGACGCTTCAGAATGTAACTTAACATTTTACTGAGCAGGGTATCGTCTTCAACCAGCAAAATATGCGCATTGCCTTCGGGAATTTTTCGTTTAACGTCTTTTGGTTTTTGAGGCTGTTGTGGAACTTCTTCGCACGCCGGTAAAAACAGATGAAAGGCGGTTCCCTGATTAGGCTGGCTTTCCACCTCAATAAATCCGTCAAGGCTTCTCAAAACGCCGAAAACCACCGCTAACCCGAGTCCCGTCCCGCCTTCTTTTGTGGTGTAAAAGGGATCAAAGATAAATTTTTTGGTTTCTTCGTCCATTCCGATGCCGTCGTCAATAATCTGAAGATGAACGAACCGCTTAACCTTTGTTTGGTCAACGGCAAACTGAACCTCGTTTACGAATTTTATTTGGGTGATTATTTTGACTTTTCCGTGATTTTTATGCGCCATGATGGCGTCGATGGCGTTCAGGCATAAATTCAGAATAACCTGATGAATTTGTACGCGATCCGAGCGAATCCAGGGTTTTTCCGCATTAAACTCCAACTCAAAATAAATGCTGCTGGGAGTGGTTTGACGCAATAAGATAACAATATGTTCAATCTCTTCATTCAAATTAAGGACTACAAGATGCGGTTCCTTTTTGCGGGCAAAGGTCAATAAGTTCTGAACCAGATTTTTTCCGCGGTCAATCGCCTGCTTAATCATTTCCAAAGGAAACAGGGACTCCGGTTGATTTCCGATGATTTCTTTGAGCAGTGAATAATTCCCCAATAAGATTCCTAAAATGTTGTTAAAATCATGGGCAATGCCTCCGGCAAGATTTCCCAAAGATTTCATGCGCTCGGCGTGGCGCAGATTTTCTTCCAGTGTTCGACGTTCGGTAATATCACGGGCAATACCGTAAACTCCCCGCAACGCTCCCCTCTCGATTAACGGCAAGCTGATAATTTCCACTATTCGATTGTCGTTTTTCCCCTTAAGCCGGATTTCGTAAGGCGGAGGCGACTCGCCCTGCAGGCATTGGCGGAACTTATCCTGAAACAGCTCTCTCTCTTCATTCTCTACCAATTCGCTAAAGGATTTTCCCATCCAGGCGTCAATTTCGAGTCCCGTTATTATTTTAAAGGCGGGATTTAAGGCGGTAATTTTTCCCGTTTTATCCAGAATAAAAATCAAGTCAGGAGCTATGTTAAAGAGCGTCCTGTATCGACGTTCGCTATCGGCAAGCGAAAGTTCGGTGTATTTACGCTTTAGGGAACTAACAAAAATACTTGAAATTATTTTAAGTAAATTGATGTCTTCGTCAGCCCAGAACTTAGGCAGCCGCACAGAATCGAATCCGATAAAACCGGTTAACACTTCGCCTTCAAGCATGGGTACAACGATAAGCGATTGGATGTCCTGGGCGTCCAGAATTTCTTTTTCGGTGGAAGCCTCCGGCGGCATGGCGCTGACTTGCGGAATATGAATGATTTCGTGTTTCAACAGTTTTTTCATCCACCAGGGCACTGTTTTGGAGGGAATTCCCTGAAGATTGTGAATTTGCGGTTCGATTCCTTCCGCGCACCATTCGTGTGTGTTGTCCATAATTTGTAAATTTTCTCTGAACAAAAAAACATAACTTCGATCCACTTGCGCATACTCGCCCACAATTTGCAGGGTCTGATTAATGCACTCATCCAGTTTATATGAAGGACTTTGAGCGAACATGGATGAGATGCGCGCGATGATATCTTCCAAATGTCCGTGCTTTTCTTTAGCGATTGAT
>JAJRSN010000046.1 GCA_024278715.1 Calditrichota bacterium | reverse complement strand
GTGCCGTTGTTGGTCACAAAATCGGCTGAAACCGGTTGATTTTTGCTGTCCAGATAAAGCGTGTATTCGGTTTCTCCCAAAATGATTCCCTGATGAATCAATTTGCGGAAGGGTTCTTTGGTGGAAACCACGCCGGCATCATACAAAACTTTATGCCAAAAGCGGGCGTAAAGCAGATGCAGTACCGAATGTTCTGCTCCGCCGACATAAAGATCGACCGGCATCCAATATTTTTCTTTTTCCGGATCAACCAATTTTTCGTCATTATGGGGATCAATGTAGCGCAGGTAATACCAGCAAGAACCAGCCCACTGCGGCATGGTGTTCAATTCACGCCGATAAATTTTGCCGTTGATCTCCACATATTTCCATTCATCCGGCGCTCTGGAAAGCGGCGGTTGCGGTTCTTCGTCCTCTTTAGAAGGTCTGGGCTTAAAATCTTCCATAGGCGGTAGTTCTACCGGTAGATCTTCTTCGGGTACTGGTAAAATTTCCCCGTCCTCTCCGAATAAAATAGGGAAAGGTTCGCCCCAATAACGCTGCCGGCTGAAGAGCCAGTCGCGTAATTTGTAATTAACTTTACCTCTGCCTATTCCCTTCTCTTCCAGCCATTTAGTGATCTTCTTCTTTGCCTCGGGAACGGGTAAACCGTTAATGCTGAATTCATTATTGCTTGAATTGACAACGATCCCGTCGCCTTCGTATGCTTCTTTGCTGATATCGCCGCCGGAGATAACTTCACGGATCGGTAAATTGTATTTTTTGGCGAATTCATAATCACGCTGATCGTGCGCGGGAACCGCCATGATTGCTCCTGTTCCGTAACTTATCAACACATAATCGGCTACCCAGATGGGAATTTTTTCATTATTTACGGGATTAACGGCATATCCGCCCGTGAAAACGCCGCTCTTGTCTTTTTGCAACTCGGTGCGTTCCAGATCGCTCTTTTTGGACGCCTCATGCCGATAAGATTCCACCTGCTCCCGATATTCAGCAGTCGTTACTTTTTCGACCAGAGGATGTTCCGGAGCCAGTACCATGTAGGTGGCGCCAAATAAAGTATCGGGTCTGGTAGTAAAAACAGCTATTTTTTCATCGAGACCCGCAACGCGAAATTCAACTTCCGCGCCTTCTGATCTACCGATCCAGTTGCGCTGCATCTCTTTGGTGCTTTCAGGCCAATCCAGCTCTTCCAGATCTTCCAGCAAGCGATCGGCGTAAGCGGTAATTTTTAACATCCACTGTCGTAAAGGTCTGCGGTAAACAGGATATCCTCCTCGTTCGCTGCGACCGTTAATGATTTCTTCATTTGCCAGAACCGTTCCCAAGGCTGGACACCAGTTCACAGGAACTTCGGAAATGTAAGCAAGACCTCTTTTGTAAAGCTGTAAAAAAATCCACTGCGTCCATTTGTAATATTTAGGGTCGGTGGTATTAACTTCCCGATCCCAATCGTAAGAAAAGCCCAATGATTTCAATTGTTCCCGAAAGCGTTCAATGTTCTTTTCGGTGGTGACTTTGGGATGAGTTCCCGTTTCGATAGCGTATTGCTCGGCGGGAAGACCGAAAGCGTCCCAACCCATGGGATGTAAAACATTATAGCCCTTCATCCGTTTATAGCGCGCGATAATATCCGTTGCCGTATATCCTTCGGGGTGACCGACATGCAATCCGGCGCCGCTGGGATAGGGGAACATATCGAGAACATAGAATTTGGGTTTTTTAGAATCTATGGTATCTTCTGTTCTAAAGGTTTTATTTTCGTCCCAGAATTTCTGCCATTTTTTTTCGATTTTTCGAAAAGGATACGCCATCGATTCTATCTCCTTGTTAGAAATTAAGAATAACCAGTTTCAAATTCGTCATATATTAAATGGTTTATTAAACAAGTCAACACCCGCTTAATAAAGGCTGTTAAAATATTAAAAAAAACATAAGGTTGCAAGCTAAGGATAAAAGGGTAGTAAATAAATAAAAAGTCGGAGCGAGAGGATTTGAACCTCCGACCTTCCCGCCCCGGCGGGACGCGCTGCCAGACTGCGCTACGCTACTACTAAAAACAAAAAACACCTGCGAAGGTATTCTAATCTTCCACCTTCACGACAGGTGTTAAATAAAAAGTCGGGGCGAGAGGATTTGAACCTCCGACCTTACGGTCCCGAACCGCACGCGCTGCCAGGCTGCGCTACGCCCCGAATAACAAATACTAATTTATGAATTCAAATTAAATGAGTCAACTGCAATACAAAAATAAATTAAGATAAAAGAAGAAAGTTTAAAATCTTTCAAGAGGATTTGAACCCCGACCTTCCCGCCCCGGCGGGACGCACTGCCAGGCTGCGCTACGCCCCTACTACAAAACATAATTAATCAAAATAAAACCGCCTAATAACAGCACTACAAACGCCAGACTAATCCAACCCAAATAATCATTAATAAACTTTTTAATGGGTTCGCCAAAGTACCAGAGTAAAGTAGCCACCAGAAAAAAACGCGCCGATCTGCCAATACCCGAGGCAATAAGAAAGACGGGAAAATTAATCTTAAACGCTCCCGCCGAAATGGTGATCACCTTGTAGGGAATCGGCGTAAATCCCGCGGTAAACACAACCCAAAAGTTCCACTTGTCGTATAACGACTGTACGTTTAAAAACTGGTGTTCGCTAAAACCGGGCACATTGTTAAAAAAGAACTTTGCCAGAGTCGAATAGGTGTCGGGTCCGCTCCACCACAACCAATGCCCTATTCCATAGCCTATAGTTCCGCCGATTACCGAGGCTATTGAACACCAGAGAGCAAAGCGAAACGCACGATGCCGGGCGGCAATCACAAGAGCAATTAAAAAAGCGTCGGGTGGAATCGGAAAAAAGGACGATTCCGCCATTGCCCAAATAAATAAAACGATGCCGGCGTAAGGAGTTTCAGCCCATTTCATCAGCCATTCGTACATCCGGTTTAAAACGCCCTCTTTTTTTTGCCCGTTTACGACCATCCATGGACTCCCTTCAAAGGTACAAAACGTAGTTTTTTAATTTCCGATTTCCGAACAGATTGATCATCCTTTACGAACAGTGTCAGTGTTTGTTCTTCCTGATCTCCGATAGGCGCCAATAATCTTCCTCCGTTTTTTAATTGATCAAAAAGGTGTTCCGGCGGTACTGGCGCGCCGGCTGTAAAAATTATCCCGTCATAAGGTGCATGCGCCGCCCAACCAAGTGAGCCGTCTCCGATTTTTAAAAGGAAGCGATATGTGAAATGCAATTCTTTTAGCCTTTTTTCGGCGCGAAAAGCCAGATCTTTTATTTTTTCGATCGTAAAAACCTGACATCCCAATTCACATAAAATGGCTGCCTGATAGCCAGAACCGGTACCGATTTCCAAAATACGTTCTCCGGATTTTGGATTTAAAATTTGAGTCATTAAGGCGACGGTAAAGGGATGAGAAATAGTTTGACCAAATCCGATCGGCAGCGCTTTTTCGTCATAGGCTTGCAATTCCAGTCCCCGGGCAACAAAAAGATGACGCGGTATTTTACGCATGGCTTGCAAAACGCGCCGGTCTTCGATACCCGCCGCGCACAGACGTTCAATCATTTGGTCTATCTTCTTTTCATAGATCATCGGCTGATCAGCTCCTTAAGAACAATTCGGACAAAACGAACAGTATCGCTGAAATGTTTGATGTACGATTTCTGCCCGTTGTAAATAGTCGGTATCGGTACAAAATCGAGAATAAAACCCTTCTTGATCGCTTTAATAATTAATTCGGTTTCGATTTGAAAGCCGTCTTCTTCCAGGGTCAGCGTTTCCAGAACGCTGCGACGCAAAAGACGAAATCCGCATTGACTATCATTAATTTTTTTACCGGTAACCCAGGAGGTTATCAAAGAGGAAACGGTATTGGAGAAAATTCTCAGTAAAGGCATTTCACCGAATCTTCTTTTACGATGACCGATCAGAATATCGGCTCTTTGCAGAGCAGCCTTTTGCAGAAATTCCGGAATGGACTTAACCGGATGCTGACCGTCCGCGTCCATGAGTAAAAGAAAATCGGAGCCGTTTTTTTCCAGAAATTGTTGTATTCCGGCGCGCAAAGCAAGACCCTTGCCTTGATTCTTGGTGAGACGCATGACTTTGACATTGGCGAATTGCTGCGCTTTTGCGCCGGTTTGATCTTTTGAACCGTCGTCCACAACGAAGATGGTGTCCGGTTTAATCGAAAGGTTTTGAATTTCATTTAAGACAACAGGGAGTGTTTTTTGGGCATTAAAAGCGGGTATCACAATAT
>JAJRSN010000045.1 GCA_024278715.1 Calditrichota bacterium | reverse complement strand
TGTCGTGATAAGTGAGTCAGAGAGGTACGGTTAACGATTACAATTTTAACGAATAAGTAACAAAACGGACTGAGGAAGAAAATCTTCAATCATCAATCGTAAAAATCAGGAATTAGAATATCGAAATCCGACAGAAATTCAAAAAATAAAAAATTGTTGTAATATGTTAAAAATATGTTTTAATTATTGTGGTCATTTGAATTTTAAAAACCTGTTCCGTGTCAGATTTATAAAGAAAATTGATTTAAAGACGAAAATCCGTTAAACGCATCACGCATCACGCATCACGCATCACGCATCACAGATTCTGCAAAAAAACAAAAATTTAGGTGTTAATTTACTATTAGGTCATTTGACTTGCTATTCTTGTAAGATTTTCTTTAGACCAATTTTAATCAATGCGTCGTATTATCTCAGTAAAGCTCAATAAGTTACCGTACATTAGGGTAATCCGGGCAACCTGCTAAATCTGCGGTCAGGGTTCAATTTTTTCGACTCTTCTGACGCGGGCGATTTCTCTTTTTCCTACCGGACGGATTTGAGAAGCTTTCAGCGTGACCACTGCCACGGTTTCTCCGTCAAGTGTTACAAATTCCACTTCATAACCTTTTCCGCCTTTATGAATTAATACAACGGTTCCGATATCATTTTGTTTTAATCCGTATTCCGGCAGGTCTTCCGTTAACACAACGCTGTCCAGTTCTTTTATCATCATTTTCTCCCGGCTTCATTTAATTATTTTGAACGAAAACTATTCAGCATTAATACGTCCGTGAAATTTTTTGCGTTTTTGTGTCGGTATGCCTTAAATCGAACATGACTTCAAAGTCTTACTAATAATAGACCTCACAGGTATAGAAAACCTGCGAGGTCTGTAGAGTTTTATTCTTCCAACGTGCTCAAATCGCCCACATCCTGACCCAGGGCTTTTGCCTTAAGTACACGGCGCATAATTTTGCCGCTGCGGGTTTTGGGCAGGTTGTTCACAAAAGTAATGCTTTCGGGGCGGGCGATGGGTCCCACTTCGTTGCGCACGTGATCTTTCAATTCCTGTTCCAGTTGCGGAGAGCCGGAAAAACCGGTTTTCAGAATAACGTAAGCATGAATGGCATGACCTTTTAATTCATGCGGCAGCCCGATAGCCGCTGCTTCGGAAACCGCCGGATGGCTGACCAGCGCGCTTTCGATTTCAGCCGTTCCCAGACGATACCCGCTTACTTTAATCACATCGTCAATACGACCGATGATCCACACATAGCCGTCTTTATCGATGCGCGCCGAATCGCCGGTTTTGTACCAGTTCTGTTTTTCGTAATCTTTCCAGTAGGTCTCTATGTAGCGCTCCGGATCGCCGTAAATGGTGCGCGCCATTCCGGGCCAGGGATTTTTAACCACTAATTTGCCTTCTTCACCGGGGGGAACTTCATTGCCGTCGTCGTCAACCACCCCCACTTCAATCCCGAAAAACGGTTTGGTGGCGGAGCCCGGTTTTAACGGCGTGATGGGCAGCGGCGTAATCATAAAGCCGCCGGTTTCGGTTTGCCACCAGGTGTCCATGATGGGGCAGCGCTTTTCGCCGATCACTTCGTAGTACCAGCGCCAGGCTTCGGGATTGATGGGTTCGCCCACGGAGCCTAAAAGACGCAGCGAGCTTAAGTCGTAGCGCTTGGGCCAGTCGTCTCCGAAGCGCATGAGTCCGCGAATGGCAGTGGGCGAGGTGTAAAGAATGGTGATGCCGTATTTTTCGATCATTTTCCACCAGCGGTTCGGGTAGGGGTAATTCGGAGCGCCTTCGTACATCATCACCGTGGCGCCGTTAATCAGCGGCGCGTAAACGATGTAACTGTGTCCGGTAATCCAGCCCGGATCGGCTGCGCACCACCAACGGTCTTCTTCTTTAATGTCAAATACATAACGGTGGGTTGTGGAAGTGTAAACCGCGTATCCACCATGCGTGTGCACCTGACCCTTTGGCTTGCCTGTGGTGCCGGAAGTGTAAAGGATAAACAACGGATCTTCGGCGTCCATTTCTTCGGTTTTACAGGCGTTACCGTCGGGCGTACCTATGGGTAATTGTTGAAGATCGTGATACCAGAAATCACGACCGCTTTCCATGTAAACGTCATGTCCCGTGCGTTTTACCACAATACAGGTTTCTATGGTGGGCGAGCGTTTGATGGCATCGTCAACGGTTTTTTTAAGATCGGTTATTTTCCCGCGTCTGAATCCTCCGTCCGCAGTAACAACCACCTTGCTGCGCGCGTCCGCGATGCGCTCGGCGAGAGCCTCCACGCTAAAGCCTCCGTAAACCACGCTATGGATCGCGCCGATTTTAGCGCAAGCCAGCATGGCAAAAGCCAGTTCCGGGATTTGCGGCATGTAAATGGTTACGGTATCGCCTTTGCGCACGCCCATGCTGTGTAAAATCCGCGCAAAAGACGTTACTTCGCGGTTCAGGGCATGATAAGAATATGTGCGCAAATCGCCCGGCTCGCCTTCCCAGATAAGGGCTAATTTATTGCGGCGCCAGGTCTTTAAATGCCGGTCGATGGCGTTGTGAACAATATTGATCTTGCCGCCGACAAACCATTTATAAAAAGGCTTATTGCTATCATCAAGTACTTTATCCCATTTTTTGAACCATTCCAGCTTTTCCGCCTCTTCAGCCCAAAAGCCTTCGCGATCCTTAACGGAACGCTCGTACAGAGAATCATAATCTTTGATATTTGCCTGTTCAACGATTTCAGGCGACGGATAGTAAACATCTCCATGTAATTTGCTCATAATAGTGACTCCTCCTAAATTAAATTATGAGATAAGTATGGTGACTTTTAAACTGTCAAAGTCAAAGAAATAAATTCGGATAGAATCGGGTGTATAAAATCAGTAACTTCATAAGAGTTCAACTTTAAATTAGAATTTTTAAAACAAATTATGTAATTTTTCGTTTTCTGCAAATAAAAATGCAAAGAACGGATAGAAAATGCAATATTTACGCAGATTGATTTGGATCGTCTTTTTTATCGCTTTCTTGGTGTCCGGCTGCCGTAATTCCGATAGCGTTCAGGTTGGCGACATTAACAGGGCGATCCGCGATTCGCTGATGGTTTTGACCGAAAGCGGGGTTCTGGAATCGATCGACGCGCAGGCTGTTTTTGCACCTCGGCGTTGGAACGTTGAATATCGGATTATTTCTCTGATTCCGGAAGGCAGTTTCGTCAAACCCGGAGACACCCTCGTGGTATTTGATCCGAATCCCATTCTTGATAAATTGCAGGAGGCGACGGCGAAGTTGGATATTTCTTTACAAAAATTAAAACAGACCAGAGAAGAAAACGCGCTTAATCTGGATGAAAAAATTCAGGCGATCGATCAACTTAAGATGCAGTACGAAATCGACAGTACGCGCCTTGCCAATGCCCGGTTCGAATCGGAAACAATGCGGCAGGATTTGGCGCTGGAACTGGAAAAATCAAAGTTACAAATACAGCGAGCCTTTAAAAATTTAAGCGCACAAAAAATTATCAATCAAACAAAAGAACGGCTGATTTTGGTGGAAATCCAGCAGGCTCAAATTAATTTGCAGCGAATTCAGACAATGCTTAAAGAAATGCAGCTCACCGCCACGCAAACCGGAGTGGTAATTTACCGGCATTACAGAAGAAAAAGCCGAACGGTGCGCGAAGGCGAAACAGTTTACCCGGGACAAATGATTTTAAAAATCGCCAATTTGAATAGAATGAAGGCGCTGCTGCAAATCAATGAAGTCGATCGGCAGTCGGTTAAAATAGGACAAAAAGCCCGTGTGGTTATCGACGCCTATCCGGATACTGTGTTCACCGGACGGGTGGAATCCATTTCAAAAATCGCCGGTTTTATCAGCGACGGCGGAACGGTTAAGGCTTACGGTCTGGATATTTTTTTGGACGGCGCGGAGAATTTCCGTTTAAAACCCGGGCTCTCGGTGCGGGCGGAAATCATCGTCGATACGCTGCGCCGGGCTTACAGAATTCCGATATGGTGTTTAAAACGGGAGGAAAACGGATTCTTTGTTAAAAACGGAAAGGGCGAATTGCTGCCGGTAAAGGTTCTGCGTTTTAACGACGGATTTGCCTTCGTCCGCGGCGCTTTAAAAGACAGAATGCCGCTTGACGTTAAGTAGATAAATCCGCTAAATAAAAAATTGAAAACTATGGGAATAAAAAGAAATGGATGTTTTTAAACGGTTCCTGGGTTATGTTAAAAAAAACAAATCTTTTGCTCTGACGATTGCAGTCGTAATAATTGCGATCGTTTATTTTTTGCTGCCTAAAAAGTCGGAGGCTTTGCTTTTTACCGTTAAGCGCGGCTAATTAATTGTTGATATTCCTGTGGAAGGCGAATTAAAAGCGGTGGAATCGTTCATCGTAAAGGCGCCTTCAAACGTGTGGGGAAACATCAGGATCGTTGATCTGGTTCCCGAAGGCACGATGGTTAAGAAGGGCGATTTTTTAATTCAGTTTGACACTTCTGAGCAGGAGCAGCGACTGAGGGAGGCAAAAAATAAGCTGGAAACCGCGCTGGCAAGTTTGGCGAGCACCAGAGCGGACATCCAAAACCAGACCGCGGAGTTGGAGAGCAATATCAAAATGGAACAATACTCCCTTGAGCAGTCCAAACTTCGGGCAAAGAACGCAATTTACGAAGCGGAAAACAAACGCCGCGAAATAGAGCTGAGTTTAAAAAAAGCCGAGCTCTCCTACCGGCAATTGCTGAAGAAAAAAGAATCGATGGAAAAAATCAACGCGGCGCGTCTGCGGCAGGCTGAGCTGGAAGTGGAGCAGGCGCGGCTCAAAGTAAAACAGGCTGAAGACAATCTAAAAAAAATGACCTTAAACTCTCCGGCTGACGGGTTGGTGGTTTACCAGAAAGTCTGGGACGGCGAAAAAATGTCCAAATTGAAGGTGGGTTACACGCCCTGGCGTTCCCAGCCGTTAATTGAAATTCCCAGCCAGAGCCGGATGAAAGTCGCCGCTTCCATCAACGAAATCGATATTTCGCGGGTAAAAATTGATCTGCCGGTTGAAATTACTCTTGACGCGGTGAAGGATACGGTTTTCAGCGGCAAGGTTACCGAAATAGCCACGCTTGCTCATCGCGATGACAAAACCGAAAAAAATGTTTTCGATATCGAAATTTTGTTCAATGAAATAGACCCCCGCTTAAAACCGGGCATGACCGCGCATTGCAGGATTATTGTGGATCGTTTAAAGGATGTTTTGAGCGTTCCCATCGATGCCGTGCAAATTAAAGAAGGAAAGTCCGTTGTTTTGGATGAGGACGGAGATCCGATTACAATCAAAACAGGAGTTTCCAACGGAGATTTTGTGGTGGTGGAGGAAGGCTTAAAAGAAGGAGAGCGGATTCAGTTAAGAGCAATCGGCAGAAAACCCCGCGAGAGCAAGGAAGATAAAAAAGCAAAACATCCTTCACGAAGAGTAAGAAGAAGAGTAATTATAGTAGGATGAAAATACTTTAAAAAAAAGGACTTTCCGTTTACAGCCGGAGATAATTAAGACAAATTTTATTCATCAAATTCGGAGTAATATTTTGAGTGTTTTTAAGAATTACAGCCCGCGCGGTTTCAACGCCGAATGGTTGGTTAAAAACCGCTTTATGCAACGCTTTTTACGGGTGGACGAAGAATTGCTGCGTATGGGGCTGCAGGGAATTCTTGAACATAAATTGCGTTCTTTTCTTACCATGCTGGGAATAATTTTCGGCGTTGCGGCGGTTATTGCCATGTTAGCCATTGGCGAGGGCGCTCGTCGTAAAACGCTTTCGCAAATAAAGGCGCTTGGGTTGAACAACATAATTGTTCAAAGTCAAAACGAAGAGTCAAAAGATAACTTCGGAACCATACAGTTTACGGATATCGAGGCGTTGCTGAATATATTGCCCTCCGTCGATGCGATTGCTCCGGTAATTCAGAACGAGCCCGAGGTCATGTTCAAAACAAGAAGCGAAAAAGTTACCCTGACCGGAACAAATACGCAGTTTTTCAAAATGATGAATTTAAAACTTTCGGAGGGAACAATTTTTTCCGACTGGGACGATGAAAATTATCAACGGGTGTGTGTGCTCGGCGAAGAGGTTGCCCGCAATTTGTTTTTAGCGGAAAATCCTTTGGGTCAAACGATTAAAATCAAAAATGTCTGGTTCAGGGTTATCGGCGTGCTGGAACATCAACCCATAAGCACAGCCGGCGCAACGGAAGTTAATTTTAACAAACATATTTTTGCGCCGCTCAATACCGTTTATGTTCGCTTCGACCGCCCTTCGCCGGCAAGCAGGCTGGGGCAACTGATAGTTCACGTAATAAATGAAAAAGACATCGCCAAAACAGCCCAACTGATAGAACAAATTTTACTGCGCCGTCACGAAGATAAAAAGGATTTTGCCATGATTGTGCCCGAACAGTTGTTACGGCAGAGCGAAGAAACGCAACGTATTTTCAATCTTGTCATGGGCGCCATTGCGGGTATTTCTCTTTTAGTGGGCGGAATCGGTATTATGAATATAATGCTGGCGTCGGTTTTGGAACGAACCCGCGAGATAGGCATTCGTCGCTCTCTGGGAGCCACGCGCAAGGATATTTTAGGACAATTTTTATTGGAAGCTGTTTTGTTGAGCTTAATCGGGGGAATTGCCGGTATTTTGCTGGGCTATTTTTTGAGTTTTGCCGTTACCTTTTTCAGCAATTGGGAAACATCGGTAAGTTGGTGGTCTGTTGTGCTTGCGGTGGGCGTGAGCAGCGGCGTGGGAATCTTATTCGGATTCTTTCCGGCGCGTAAGGCAGCCGAACTCAATCCCATTGACGCTTTAAGGTACGAATAGATCTTTACTAACGGAAAAACCAATGATTCAAGACGATGAAATAAAAGGAAAAATTTACGACTCTAAACTTTTAAAGCGTCTGCTTAAATACGGATTACCCTATAAACACCTGGTTGCGGCGGGAATTTTAATGGTAATCATGGCATCGCTTTTACGTATTACGGGACCCTACCTGACGAAGTTAGCCATTGATAATTATATTGAAACCGACAATTCGGGAAAATTGCAGCTTTTAGTAGCAGTTTACATCGGCGTGTTGTTGGTTACTTTTGCGGTGAGCTACGCGCAGGCGTATATCACACAATACTTCGGGCAAAGGGTGATGTACGATTTGCGCTCCGAAATTTTCGCCCATCTGCAAAAACTTTCTTTCCGCTTTTACGACCGCAATCCGGTGGGACGTCTAATGACCCGCGTGACCTCGGACGTGGAAGCATTAAATCAGGTGTTTACGCAGGGGGTGATCAGTATTTTTGGCGACATTTTTCTTTTGGCGGGTATTGTGATCATTATGCTAAGCATAAACTGGCGTCTGGCGTTGTTTACGTTTACCGTGATCCCGCTTTTGTTTTTAATTACAATGGTTTTTAAGAAGAAAGTTCGCACCGCCTTCCGCAATGTCCGCAAATGGCTGGCGCAGATTAATACCTATGTTCAGGAAAATATTACGGGAATGTCTGTTGTACAGGTATTTAATCGTCAGGAAAAAAATTATGAAATATTTAAGGATATTAATTGGCAGCATACGCACTCTTACCTGAAAATGATTTTTTATTACGCCATTTTTTATCCCGCGGTAGAATTGATCGGCGCCGTTGCTCTGGGTATTGTTCTATGGCAGGGCGGCATTTTAAAAAGCGAAGGATTAACCACTTACGGCGCGTTGGTAGCCTTTATCCAATATGCGCAAATGTTCTTTATGCCCATCAGCGACCTTTCGGAAAAATTCAATGTATTGCAAAGCGCCATGGCTTCATCGGAACGCATTTTTAAATTATTGGATACTCCGGTTGACATCGCCAATCCTCCTGACGCCCGCTCGGTTCCGATAATCCGCGGAAAAATTGAATTTTGTGACGTCTGGTTTGCTTACAATCCGCCGGACTGGGTTTTGAAGGACATCAGTTTTAAGATAGAACCCGGCGAAAAAGTTGCCATTGTGGGGCACACCGGCGCGGGCAAAACCAGCCTGATCAATTTGTTGGCAAGACATTACGATATTCAAAAAGGCAAAATTTTTATCGACGGGATCGAAATCAAAAAATGGGATTTGGACCGCTTGCGGCGCAGTATGGCGGTTGTACTGCAGGATGTGTTTCTTTTTTCGGGAAGCATTCTGGAAAATGTCCGTTTAAACGATACCTCCGTCAGTGAAGCGCAGGTTGTTGAAGCCTGTAAAAAAGTCAATGCGCATGCTTTTATCGAACGCTTGCCCAACGGGTACCATACCGTTTTAAACGAGCGCGGGACCATTCTTTCGATGGGGGAACGGCAGTTGCTCTCTTTTGCCCGCGCTCTGGTTGTAGATCCGCGGATTTTAATTTTGGATGAGGCGACCTCCAATGTGGATACCGAAACGGAAATTTTGATCCAAAAAGCGGTTCAGCGGCTTATGACCGATCGCACCGCCATAATCATCGCCCACAGACTATCGACTATTCAAAACGTGGATCGCATTCTTGTTTTTCATAAAGGGCATTTGCGTGAAACGGGAAATCATCAGGAACTGTTGAAACAAAAAGGCATTTATTACCATCTCTATCAGTTGCAATACAAAGATCAACCTCTGCCGGTGTTAGAGTAAATTCTCGGACTATTAATTTCCGGATATTTAATGATTAAAAAATTGGCAAAATTACGTTTTTACAAATCGCTGTAAAATGAACCCGTTCGTTCAATCGCCATTTTAAACGATTCAGCCGTTCAACGGTTGCACGCCTGAACTTAGCCGTACGCATTACGGTCTTTCCTTGTAACCGATTTAGATTCTTCGTAAATTCAATCGTTAATAGAATGGAATAAAAGGTGAAATGAAAACATTCACGAACGATGATTCGCACTTTAATTGGTTAGTCAAAGCCTATTTTTCCGATCCGCGTCGATGGATACGATTGAGCCAAGGTAGCGTGCTTCTGCGTCAGGGGCACTACAACAACCGGCTTTATCTTGTTCGCAAAGGACGGCTGATCGGTTACATGATCGATGAAGACGGGAATCGTGTGGAAATTCTTCAGGCAGCAGAAAATGCGTTTGTGGGAATTTACAGCTTCTTTTCCCGTACTTTTACCAGCGTCGCCACGGTAGAAGCGGAAATCGATTGTGAGCTGGCATATATTGACAGCCACCAGCAGATTATTCCCAAAAACGGCGAGTATTCGTTTGAACAGCAATTCATGCCCATTGTGATTGCCGATTTAATGCGCCGCCAGCAGGAACTTCAGCAATTAAGCGTCGAAAGAGCGAATACTTTAAAAAAACTTTTGGATCAGCAGCGGATGGCGTCATTGGGGCAGTTAGCCGCCGGAATCGCGCACGAGTTAAATAACGCGGTGGCTGTAATCAGCCGAAATACAGGCTGGATGGTGGAACAAATGAATCTTCTTTGTTCGGACCCGGTTATGTTTCCGATTTTTGAAATCGGTTTAAATAAGGGTCGGTTTTTTTCAAGCAGAGAAGTGCGTTTGCGAAAAAAAGAATTAATTCAGAACCATGGTCTTTCTTTGCGCCAGGCGGAATTGATCGCTCAAACCGGTCTTCCGGACGATCTGATTTTTTCGGACGACGGAAAATTGCAATACGTACCCGAGGAATTGTACCGTTACTGGGAACTCGGCGCTACCTTTCATGATTTATTGGTCGCCGCCGATCAAACAAGCCATGTGATGCGTTCCATTAAAACGCTTGGAGCTAAACATAACGAGCGTTACGCCGGTATGGATGTTAATGAGAGCATTCGCAATGCGCTGACTTTATTAAGGCATCGTTTAAGGGATGTACAGGTGAATCTCCGGCTTTCGCCCTTACCTTCAATTTACGGAAACATGGGCGAGCTGGTTCAATTATGGATGAATTTAATTCAAAACGCCAGTGAGGCGTTAAAATCCTCGGATAAACCGGACGGGCGTATTTTAATTCAATCCAAAAAGCAAAAAAATTGGATAGTCGTTTCGGTAGAAGATAACGGTCCGGGCATTCCGAAGGAAATTCTCCCGCAGATTTTTCAGCCTAATGTTACAACCAAGGTGGATGGATTGTCGTTTGGTCTCGGACTGGGACTGACCATTGTTCAGCGTATTGTTTCCGAGTATCAGGGAACAATCGATGTGAAAAGCTCAAACAAGGGAACAAAATTTAAAGTGAGAATACCAATCGGAGGTAATGATGAATAAGCTTCAAATTATTTGTGTGGACGATCAGCGCGAAGTTCTGGCGGCTGTAAAAAAAGATATTGAACCGTTAACCGAAGCCTTCGGTCTTTCCGTTTGCGAATCTGCCGCGGAAGCGAGCGAAGTTATTGAAGAATTGCAAAATGAAAACAAACCGGTGGCGCTGATAATTTGCGATCATATTATGCCCGGCGAGAACGGCATTGACTTTTTCATCCGTTTGAATCGGGAGCCGCAATTCAAGCACACAAAAAAAATGTTGTTAACCGGTCTGGCTACTCATCAGGAAACCATAAAAGCCATTAACGAAGCCGAAATTGACATGTACATCGAAAAGCCCTGGGTACAGGAAGAATTTTTAAATGCGGTAAAAAAATTGATCACAAGATATGTTTTGGAAACAGATACGCCGTATCGGGAATTTGAGGAATATTTAAATCGGGATGAATTGAAAAATGGCGGAAAATAAGATGAAGCGGGCGTCAGGATATTTAAATTCGCCTGTCGGCTGGCTTGAGATGGTTGCCGATGCGGATTATTTGTATGCCCTTAATTTTGTCGAAGAACCCGACGCGGAAAACTCTCGGAATGAGGTGTTGAAAGAGACCGAAAAACAATTAAAGGAATATTTTGAAGGGCGGCGCAGCGGATTTGATTTGCCTCTAAAACCCGAGGGCACCGAGTTTCAGCAAAGAGTATGGCAGGCGTTGTTGAAAATTCCTTTTGGCGAAACGGCAAGTTACAAAAATATTGCCGAAATGATCGGCAAGCCCAAAGCGATGCGCGCCGTCGGTTTAGCCAACGGGCGCAATCCCATCCCGATCATCATCCCCTGTCATCGGGTTATTGGCGCCGACGGCAAATTAATCGGCTACAGCTCGGGTTTGTGGCGCAAAGAATGGCTGCTGAATCATGAGAAAAAGAGACAAAGGCGTAACGCGTAATGCGTGACAAGTGACGAGTTACAAGTTGCAAGTTCCAGGTTGCAATTAAGATTAAAGAGTAAGGTCCTTTCAAGATTAAAGCTAAAAGTGACAAGTGACCATTAACCAGTATTTCTCATCCGCTTAACGCTTACACCCTTAACGCTTAACGAATTGGCGAAAAAGCGAGGTTACTGTCATTTCGATGAACGCAGCGAAGAGAAATCTTTGTTTATTGTAGTTAAAAGATTTCTCTCCCTCATTGGCGGGATCGAAATGACAGAACGTGGTTTTTAGAGTGTGAATTCAAATACTATTAATTATTAATTCCGTAGGAATTGAATGATAGTAGCCCAGCAATTTATTGCTGGGAACAAGTAACCCCTCCCTTATTTTCTGCCCTTAAGGGCAAGGGTGAAAAAGCGTAACAAGGAACAAGTGACAGTTGCAGGTTGCGGGTTCCAAGTTGCAAGTAAACGGCAATCTTTGTCTCTTAACAATCTAACCGTTAAAATGCTAAACCTCGATCGTAAATCCGAAATTCGAATATCGAAATCCGAAACAAATTCGAATGACCGAATGAAAAATCGTGACAAGTGACGAGTAACACCCACTTAACGCTTACACCCTTATACCCTTAACCAATAACCACTAATGAGTAAGCGTGATATAGTCGCTTAAAATGTGCGCCGTTTAAAGCATGTAAAAATCTTCATTTTTATTGTGACCGGTTTTTTTATGGATTTCATCGAGCTGCTTTTTCCGCGCTTCGCGTTCTTCACGCAATTTTTTTCGTTCTTCAAGATTCAAAGAGACCTTGTTTTTTTCTCTGTCCTTTTTCAATTGTTCGATCTCTTTCATCAACAACTTAAATTCCCGACTATTCTGAACCCGCGCTTCGTGTTGTCTGGCTAATCTGGGAATTAACTTATCCAGCTCGGTATTAAACGGTTTAAAAGAAACGGGATCGATTTCGTCCCACAATAAAGCGTTTTTTTCGCTGCTTTCGCCGACCTCCATAACGTCAAATCGCGAAGGAATGGTGATATCCGGAAGAACGCCGATATTTTGGGTGCTGGCTCCCGTTATACGATAAAATTTTGCCACGGTAAATTTGATCTGACCTAATTTATCCTTTGAATAGGGAAACATTCTGGAGAGGGGCATGATGTTTTGCACCGTTCCCTTACCGAATGTTTGAGTGCCTACAATAATTCCGCGGTTGTAATCCTGAATGGCTGCGGCGAAAATTTCCGAAGCCGAAGCGCTGAAACGGTCAACTAACACGGCTAACGGTCCGTCGTAAACCAGTTTTTTATCGGTGTCGCGTTCGACCTTTACTCTCCCCCGACTGTCGCGAACCTGCACAACGGGACCCTCTTTGATGAACAGACCCGTCAGATCAACGGCTTCGGAGAGAAAACCGCCGCCGTTTCTTCGCAGGTCGATAATAATTCCGTCCACATTCGCGCCCTGAAGTTGCTTTAACAATCGCTCAACGTCGCGGGAAGTGCTGGCATAGTCTTTTTGCCCCTTGCGCATAGCCTCGTAATCAAGATAAAAATCCGGAATATTGATTACGCCAAAGCGATACTTTTTACCGTTGTGCTCAATTTCCAAAGTATCGCTCTTTGCCGCCCTGTCCGAAAGCTTAATTTTATCACGTACCAGAGTGATGGTTTTGGGCGGGTCCGAAAGCGAAGCGTCGGCGGGAATGATTTGAAGCCGAACTGTGGTGCCTTTTGGTCCGCGAATTAACTGCACCACATCATCGATGCGCCAGCCGATTATATCCACTAATTCTCCGTCTTTGCCCTGTCCCACAGCCACAATACGATCGTTGGGATGCAAAAGACCGCTGCGATCTGCGGGACCTCCGGGGATAATTTCCACCACTTTTGTGTAATCGTCTTCAGTACGCAGCGACGCACCGATGCCTTCAAGAGAAAGGCTCATCCTGATCTTAAAGTCGTCGCTGGTTTTGGGAGACATGTAATTGGTGTGCGGATCAAACGTTTGGGCGAAGGCGTTCATGTAAATTTGAAAAACATCTTCGCTCTGCGTCTTTTTCATTTGTTTTTCCATATTGGTATAACGCTTTTGCAGCCGTTTAACAATATCATTCCATTTTTTACCGGTCAGTTTTAACGAAAGCGCTTCGTTTTTTAAACGCTTTTTCCAAATGCTGTCCAATTCGGCGGAAGTTTTTACCCACGGCGCATTCTTTCTGTCCAGTTGATAATAATCTTTTTTCTCAAAATCAAAGGGCGTTTTTAAACACGATTTCACATAAGCCATCCGCTCCTCAAAACGCTGTATAAAGCGATTGAATATGGAATAAGCGGCGCGCAAATCGCCGTTTCTCAGGGCGTCATCAAGCGTGTAGCGATATTGTTCAAATTCATCAATATCCGATTTTAAAAAATACAAATGCTGATTATCGAGCATTTCTAAGTAAAAATCCAGCATTTGCATGGAAAGTTCATCGTCAACTTGTTGATGTTTGTAGTGCATTTTCGGTAAAAAGAAAGCGATAGCCTGTTCTATCCGCGGGTGAATGGGCAAAGGCTCAAATACCGGAATTTCGCCGCTGTTGTCGGATTTATCGACCGCGAATAATGTGAATGCAGACAGACTGGTAAAAACAATCAACAAAGATATGGTTAATAATTTCTTCATGTATCTTTCCATTCTTTTTTTGGGTAATTATTAATCACCAATTGTATCTATCGTTTGTAAGATAGGAAACGAAATTTTATTAGTAAAAATTTTCTTAACATAAAAATTTATTTCGCGCAAATTAGTAATTTAAATCCTGAGTTAATAAAAAGTTTCGTGATTAATCATTTTATGTTCGATTAAATTTATGTATTTCTTTAATTGTTTTCGGTTTATCCTTCAAAATAAATAAAATTTGAATCATTTTGACGCCGCCGTTTTTTCGGGAATTCGTATCAACTGGATTAAAAGAAGCGACAGAACTGAGATAACCGCGCCGAAAATGAACGGAATTTTGTAATCGATCATCCACAACAGACCTCCGATTACCGGGATGACCACCGCGGCAATATGATTAACGGTAAATCCGAAAGCCATGGAAGGCGCAACGTCTTTGGGGTCGCCGATTTTTTGAAAATAGGTGCGAATGGCGATTGCAAAATTGAAAAAGATGTGGTCAAAGATGTACAAAAAAGCGATTATAATACGGCTTTGCACAAATGCGTAAGCCAAAAAGATGAAGATAAGGCTAAAATATTCAAGCGATAAAACTTTACGTTCGCCGAAACGAATGATCGCTTTTCCGATCAGCGGACTAAGGAAGTAATTAATCAGATTGTTAACGATGAACAAAAAGGTTACCTCGCGAATGGAGAATTGAAATTTTTTGACTAAGAGAAAAACGGCAAATGCGACAAAAATCTGACGTCTTGCGCCCGCTAAAAACGTTAAAGCGTAATACAGCCAATATTTTTTTCGGATTATCATCTTTTTCCTTTGCGGAGGTAAGGCGGCATCCGCGGGATTTTGAAAAAATGCCCATAATCCCACAAGAACTATTACTACTCCCCCCGTTAAATAAAGACTTTGATAATTCAGAAAAAAGCTCAATGAAAAAATGGCTATTCCGGTAAAAATATTGGAAGCTGCGCCTAAACTGCGTATCTTTCCGAATACCCACGGAGAGGCGTCCCGATCAAAATACTGCAATGTCAGGGATTGATTTGTAGTTTCGTAATAATGAAAACCAAAGCTCATAATTAAAGTGGTAAGAATCAATCCGGAATAAGAAGGCAAAAATCCGGTCATACCGACGCCTATTCCGAGAATCAGAATGGAAAGCGCGGAAAGTTTATGTTCGGCAATGACATGCAGCAGAAAAATAGCCAACAGTGCTAAAAAACCGGGAATTTCTCGAACGCCCTGAATAACGCCGATATGGTTGCCGGTTAAATGGGCGGTCTCTACGGCAAAATTGTTAAAAAGGGTGCGCCAGGTTTGCAAACCAAAAGTGGATGCAACGGTAAGCACTACCAGATACCGGTACATGGGATTCCGTTTCACGTGTTCCATTTGGTTTTCTTTCCGTTTCTTCGAAAAGTCGTTAAATAAATTTCGAATGAATTATGAATTTATGCTTCATCCCAAAATTTTAATTGTGGAAGATAGGATTTTTATTCAAAAAGTTGCAAATAAAACTCAAAATCATTTGATTTAAACCAAGGGGCGATCATGAGAAAACGGTGGATAAAGTATTGGCGGCACGATTCGTTTTTAACAAGAAACGGCACAATTTTAAAGTATGATAAGTTAGAACATTCGATAATCGCATTTGGCGGAATGTTGATAACCTTGCTGTATTTTAAACCGGTCACTTTTCAAATTGCCCTGTTTATCTGGTTAATCTGGAACGGAATCGGTTTGCTTTGGGAGCTGTTTCAACTTATTGTTAAGAATAATTCCGTCGAAATTAAAGATGTGGCGGCAAATAATGTCGGTTTTATTCTGGCGATATTCTTGTTTTATCTACTCTTTTAAATCCGGAAAAATGTAACTTTTAGTGGGAGAATTACGTAGTTTATCTCAGTTTATAGAGTAAAATTAAATTGCAGCGGTCTGTTTCAATGATTGAAATCTTCATAAAAAAAATGCGCCCGGTAGAAAGAATTTTTGTTGTTTTCAAATTTTGGGGAGAAAAACCAATGCCCGATTTTCGAATAATAATGTTTAGTTTGTTATTAGCGCTGATTAATCTATTGCCCGCTCAAAAAATGAAAGACTATGAAAAGCTTTTTTCGATGCCGGAAATCGAACGGCGCGCCGTTAAAAAATACATTCAACAACACGAAAAAGAAATCAAACGCTATCAGGAAGATGTCCATATCGACAGAGGAGACACGCTTGACGCAAATATTTTTGTAAATCACGGTGATCTGATTGTGGAAGGCACGGTAAAAGGCGATGTTCTGGTTTTGTTCGGCGATGTGAAACTGGAAAACACCTCGCGGGTAAACGGCAATGTGACATCCGTTAACGGCAGAATTTATCAGGATTCCGAAAGCATTGTTACGGGCAATCAGATCGAAACCAATATTAAAAATCTTTTTCCTGCGAGAGAGTTCGGTTCTGGCTACAATGAAGACATCATGGAAAGATATCTGAGCCGCTACACAAAACCCTACGGACAAAGTTATTCTACCCTGCCGGTGGGACGACGTAAATCGGAGCTTCTTTTCCGCTACAATCGAGTGCAGGGAGTCTTTTTGGGTATTTCGTTTCCTAAAAGCATTAACGGAAAATACAACTATCTTTCGTTCCACGGATTTGTCGGTTACGGATTTGCCGATAAAAGAACGCGTTACGAGGCTGCGTTGGATCACTGGTTTTTTAGTCCGAAAGACTTTCGCTTTGAAATTGGCGCCAGTTTGTACGACAAAGTTGAAAGCAAGGATTATTGGTTAATTTCTCCGCTTGAAAACACGCTTTCGTCGTTCTTTTTAAACGACGATTATCTCGATTACTATCAGCGTAAAGGATATGAGATTCGCGCCAGCCAGAATTTGACAGTCTATTTTAAGGGCATGCTTGCCTACAGGAATGATCGTTATACCAGTTCGTCCAAAAATACCGACTGGGCGTTGTTCAAAGACAAAAATCGTTTTTCCGACAATCCGCCGATCGATGAGGGTCGCATGCGCAGTTGGTACGGAGAGCTTTATCTGGATTCGCGTGATAATAAAGAGTTGCCGCATTCCGGCTGGTACGGAAAATTTTCGGTGGAGAGCTCCGCTAAAAAGATGAAAAGCGATTTTTCGTTCAATCAATATATTTTTGAAGTTCGCAGATACCAGCGTTTGGGACCCTGGGAACGCCTCGATATTCGAATAAAAGCGGCAAGCTCCGAAGGCGAAGTGCCGTTGCAGAAACGTTTTCATTTGGGCGGAATAAGTACCCTGCGCGCTTTCAATTATCGTTCTTTACGCGCCGGCGGAAATGGCGGAGATCGAATGATACTTGCCAATTTGGAATATAATGTTCATCCGCGCCTGTTCCATTCACCCATTTCATTTGGCGACGATTTCCGATACATTGTATTTTTCGATATCGGAGATGTATGGCAGCGCAAAGACGTAACTCCGGAAGACGGATGGGATAAGGGTTTTAATCATCTGAAATTAAATAAGCTTAAAAGCGATCTGGGAATTGGATTTAGCAACGCTTCCGGCAGATTCCGAATCAATTTCGCCAAAAGATTAGATACCGGGAAAAAGCCTTTTACCATATCTTTCAGAATAAGGAAACCATTTTAAAAGGATCTAATATGTCAGGGAGACTGATAAATATCTTGATTTGTTCTTTAATAACCTGGATCGGCTTGCTGCAGGCACAGGATTCCGTTTTGGAAATAAACGATCTTGGTGCGGAACAAATTCGCTATGCCGGATTTATCCTGAATAAGGAACGAACTGTTCAGATCAAAGCGGTCGGCGCCGGCGGCGAAAATAAGTTGACCCATTTAAACTCCCATCAGTCTGATCCTAATAATATGTATGCCTACGCCTGGATTTTGAATTCCGAAACCCGTGAAATGGTCTGGCGAATGACGATTAACAACACCCGCAAGGTACGCTGGACGGAATATAATCGGAAGTTTAACGGAAAAGTCAGACTGCCGGAAGGAACGTATGAGGTCTATTTTTCAACTGTGGAGCCTTTTTTTATTTCCACAGACGGCGGATTTGTCTCTTTTAATCAATTGTTGAGAAAAGTCCTGGGTACCGAGGACGACTGGGATAAAGAAGCGGAACAATGGATGATTCGTATTTCGGGCGTGGACGAAGTGCTGGATGAGCGCGATGTTGAAAAAGAACAGACAGCCTGGCTAAATAAAACAATTATTCATCTGGTAAACCAGAAAGACGATTCTTTTGAGAAAAGAGGGTTTACGCTTACCCAACCGGCGCAGCTGCAAATATACGCATTGGGCGAAGGCTTTAATGGTAAAATGTTCGATTACGGCTGGATTATCGAAGCCGATTCTCACGAACGAATCTGGATGATGGATGAGAAAAAAACCGAATATGCCGGCGGAGCGCGAAAAAACCGCATGATTAAAAAAACCATTGATTTTAAACCGGGCAATTATCTTGTTTACTTTAAAACGGACGACAGCCATTCGGCAACGGAGTGGAACGCCAATCCGCCGTATGATCCCTTTTTTTGGGGCATAGTCGTTAAGCCCGCGGAAAAGGATTTTAACTGGAAAAAAGTAGAAAAGTACGAAGAAAAAAAGCAAAAGGTTGTTGCCAGTATAACGCGGGTCGGAGATTATGCCTATCGCGAAGCCTTTATCGAAGTTAAAAAGCCGACTAAAGTGCGTATTTTTGCCCTCGGCGAAGGGCGCTCCGGCGAAATGTTTGATTACGGCTGGATCAGTCGCGCCGAAGACGGCAAGATTGTCTGGAAAATGAATTACGAAGAGACGCGTCACGCAGGCGGCTCTTCCAAAAATCGCCTTTACGACGGAACAATTCTGCTTGAACCGGGAATCTACATCGTTCATTACCAGTCGGATGATTCTCATTCTTACGAGGAATGGAATGCCCGCCCTCCGCAACAACCCGAAATGTGGGGAATAACCGTTTACAATTTAGGCGATAAAAACGCCATTAGTAAAATCGATCGACTCCAGGCTAAACAAAAAAATATTCTGGCTCAGTTAACCCAGGTGGGAGACGACGAGTACTTGCGCAAAGATTTTTATCTCGATAAGAAGACTCAAATTCGAATCTATTGTATCGGCGAAGGCGACCCTGACGAAATGTACGATTACGGCTGGATAAAAAACAAAGATGACGGTGAAATAGTCTGGAAAATGCGCTACAAAAATACCGTTCACGCCGGAGGGGCAAAGAAAAATCGAATGGTCGATACAATCATCTCTTTACCCGCAGGAAATTACCGCGTTTATTACCGCTCGGACGGAAGCCATTCTTATCGGCATTGGAACGCCCGCCCCCCCTATGATGAACGAAATTGGGGAATTACCATATATCGTTTGGAATAAACATAAAAAACAGAGGTGCTAAAATGAAACGTTTAAATATCGCTATTTTGCTTGTTTTTTTATTGATTTCAGGATTTCTATTTGCCGATACCTTCAGCGATACCTTCCAGAAAACGCTTCCCGCGGATGGGGTGAAAAAGGTACGTATTAGTACTACCAACGGCTCGGTTACCGTTTCGACCTGGGAGAAAAATGAAATCGGGATTGTGGCTTACAAAAAGGTGAAGGGCTCCGAAAAAGATAAAAAAGAAATGCTAAAAGAAATTGAAATAAAAGTGGAAAAAGCGGGAGACGAGTTAAAGATTAAGGCGATTCATTCTAAAGGAGAATCCGGCGGCTTATTCGGCTGGCTGATGAATTTAGGTATCGGCGATTTTGAAGTTGATTTTGAAATAACCGTTCCCGCGGCAATGAATATCGAAGCTCATTCCACAAACGGAGAAATTGTAATCAATGACGTGGAAGGACGTTTGAATGCTTCCACAACCAACGGATCGATTAAAGCGCTTCGTATCCGGAACACCGCTGATATCAGTTCCACCAACGGCGAAATCAAAGTCTATTATTCCCTGCTGCCCGAAAAGGGGGATATTGAGATTGCTACCACCAACGGCGAAATTGAGTTGATATTGCCCGAAAACGCACGCTGTTCAATTGACGCCTATACAAACAACGGCGAAATCGAATGCAGCTTGCCGAACCTTAGCAACAAATATCAATCCAAACGCCGTTTTAAAGCGATATCCAAAGAAGGCGGACCGAAGTTGTCTTTAAAAACGACCAACGGCGACATTAATATTCTGAGCAAATGACCGTCAATTCCGGCGGTCATTTGTTCCGTTGCACAAGCGAATTTTTATTCTTTTCTGTTTAAAAAAATACAAAACTTTAAGAATTAATAAGTTAGCCTGCCCAAAAATTACCCCGGGTTATTGCTTATCAATTTTAAATTCGTAAATTATCAGTCGATGTGTATTTGAGGTTTAAACTTTTTTAATGGTTTTTTACGCATCATCCTCCGTGCCAAAATTTTGTGACTGGAGAGGGCGGGGTGAAAATTTTTCACCATAAAATCGGATATTTAAATATCGGGACTTTAAGCGGATTACTGCCGGAAAGTAGAATTAAAATTAAATGAGGATAAGTGAATTTATCGGGAATGATTTTTTTTGAATTTGCAGGCGAATTTAATAACTTAGGTTGGAGATAAACATAACTTTTGTCAACGGATCCGAAGCAAAATAAAAACGGGATTGTATTATGCAAATAAAAGATAAAGTCGCCATTGTTACCGGAGGTAATAAAGGAATCGGTAGGGCGATTGCCGCGGAATTGGCTGCCGAAGGTGCGAATCTTGCTATTATTGGTCGGGACGGGCAAAGCCTAAATTCGGTTGCCGTGGAATTGCGCTCAACAGGCAGAGAGGTTATGACTTTTCGGGGCGACTTAACCGATGATCGAATTATCGAATCGTTTGTGAAAGAGGCGGTCGGTCATTTCGGGCGCATCGATATTCTTGTTAATAATGCGGGAGTCGGTTATTTTGCGCCTGTGGCGGAGTTACCGGTTGAACAGTGGGATGCCATGTTCAATTTAAATATTCGCTCGGTATTTATCTTAACGCAGAAGGTTCTTCCTTATTTAAGAGCAACCGGCGACTCGTTTATTGTGAATGTAGCTTCGTTAGCCGGTAAAAACGCGTTTGCCGGCGGGGGAGGGTATGCCCCCACAAAACACGCGCTGCTTGGCTTTAGCCGCTGTTTAATGCTCGAAGAACGCAGAAACGGCGTGCATGTGCTGACAATTTGCCCGGGTTCGGTTAAAACCGATTTTTTTAACAATCACCATGCCGGCGAAGAAATGCTTAGTAAAAACATCCTGCATCCGGAAGATGTGGCTAAAACGGTTGTCCGGGCTATACAATTACCGCCGCATGCCATGGTGAGTGAAATCGACATTCGACCGGCAAATCCGTAAAATCTGAAACGCAGAAGGAACTCTGCAAAATCGATCGTTTTGTCATTCAGGGCTAAGCGATATTATCATTAACAAAGAAAACAGATTGCCTGTTTAGCTAAGGCGGAATCGCGAAAACAAAAAACCCTTATTTTGCAGAGCCTGTTCAAAAGGCAAAAAGAAAGGAGACGTAATGAACGCCAAATCGTACATTGATTTAGAAGAAACCTACGGAGCTCACAATTATCATCCGTTGGATGTGGTAATCAGTAAAGCCGAACGAGTTTGGGTTTATGATATTGAAGGCAACAAATACATGGATTTTTTAAGCGCTTATTCGGCGGTAAACCAGGGACATTGCCATCCGCGAATTTATCAGGTTTTGGTCGATCAGGCTAAACGAGTGACCTTAACTTCGCGGGCTTTTCGTAATGATAAATTGGGATTGTTTTGCCGGAAGGTCGCCGAACTATGCGAAATGGAAATGGTGCTTCCCATGAACTCCGGAGCGGAAGCGGTGGAAACGGCGATAAAAGCCGCCCGCAAATGGGGCTACACTAAAAAACAAATTCCCGATAATAAAGCGGAGATTATTGTTTGCAGTAATAATTTTCACGGAAGAACCACAACCATTATCAGTTTTTCAACGGAAAAACAATATAAAGAGTATTTTGGACCCTTAACGCCCGGATTTAAAATTGTTCCTTACGGAAACAGCAAAGCCATCGCAGAAGCGATAACCGAAAACACAGCCGCCGTGTTAATAGAGCCTGTTCAAGGCGAAGGGGGTATTATTATTCCTCCCGACGGTTATTTAAAAGAAGTTCAGGAAATTTGCCGTAAAAACAATGTGCTGTTTATTGACGACGAAATTCAAACCGGGCTGGGAAGAACAGGCAAACTGTTTGCCTATCAGCATGAATCCGGAGTTAAGCCGGACATGATTATTATCGGCAATGCTCTTTCCGGAGGATTTTATCCCGTTTCCGCGGTTGTGAGCTTTAGGGAAATTCTTAGCGTTTTTAAGCCCGGCGACCACGGCAGCACGTTTGGCGGCAATCCGCTGGCAGCCGCCATCGGGATTGAAGCCCTGAACGTGATCATCGATGAAAGACTTACCGAGCGTTCCGCCGAGTTGGGCGTTTATTTAACGGATAAGTTAAAGACCATCGAAAGCCCGCATCTAAAGGAAATCCGCGGACGCGGTCTTTTTATCGGCATTGAGTTAAAACCGGAAGCCGGCGGAGCCCGCCGTTTTTGCGAATATTTGCAGAAAGAAGGTCTTTTGTGCAAAGAAACGCACGAACATGTCATTCGCCTTGCTCCTCCGCTGGTGATTAATAAGGAAGAAATTGACTGGGCTTTTGAAAAAATTAAAAAAGCGCTGGAAACACTCTAAAGTATTTAAAAAGCTCCGTTAGCGGGGCTTTTTAAATTTTTATCAAAAACGGCGGTACGCGTTACGGATTAACGATTGATGATTTATGATTGATGAATTTCCTCTTCATTTGCACTAAATCGTTAAGCGTACCTCTCCGATTTACTTATCACGACAGGTTGTGGTCACGGCTTTCTGCATTCTGCTTTCCAACAACCTTTTTCTTTTATCATAGATTTTCACGGAAATTATAATACGTAAAAACCAGATGTTAATTTTGCACAAAATAAATAAAAACCTACTCATATCAATATATAACTAAACATATCAAAATTTTTTGCTTA
>JAJRSN010000044.1 GCA_024278715.1 Calditrichota bacterium | reverse complement strand
GCTGCGAAACTAGCAAAGGCGGCAAATGCATTTTCGGCATTTCCTACTTTTGAAAAAACCGAAACGCCTCCCGCGCCTGCAAACATTGCCTGCTTTACTTTGACGGAACTGCCCGAAAGGATATTCGAATTTATTAAAACCAAAACGGAAAGGAAAACAAAAACGGGCAAAAAACGGATCATTCTCCGCTACCGCTTAGTATGTCCCAGATATCTTCTTCCAGAAAATAACCGGCGGGACTTTCGATTATTCTGCCCAATTCTTTCCCGTCGCGCTCAAAAATAAAAGTAGGTACGTATTCTATTTGATATTTTTGAGGAAGATCGTTATCAAGGTTTTTTTCCCGATCTACCGCCCAAAGTTCAATTTTCAACTGCTTCTCCAGACCGGCGTCATGAATAATCTTAAAAAAATGCGGAACTTCGCGCTTACTGTCGTGGCACCACGTACCCAAAAAAACGATTACTTTTGTTTTGTTTTTGACGGATTTCAGTTTATTGATAAATTCCGCTTGAGGTTGGTAGCTTTCTTCAATTTCTTTCCATCCGGGATAATCAAAATAAAGCTGCTCCGGAGTAATTTGACCGTATAACATTTCTCTCCCGTCCTTTTTAACTTTTTTTGAAGTTATTTTTTGTGCGGGGTAAAATACCCGGCATGAGGAAATCAGAAAAATACTCAATAAAATCAAACTAATCTGTTTATAGGGAATCATTTTTTGTTGTTCCTTGTTTTTTAGGTATTACAATACGTTTTTTTTGAATGCCATCCGCGGTCAATTTCATGTAAGAAATCACCTGACCGGGTTTAGCCAGATTTTCAAATATTTTTTCGTTTACCTGTAAAACAATTCCTGCGGGGTTACCGATCGTAAACTCAACGACCGAATCGGCTTTGATTTTAACCGAGGTATTTGGGGATAAAGTAAAGTCTGAGGTATCTTTATGATCTTTAACATAGCTGATCCAGCATTTTTCGGAAGCTTTTATTAAAATATTCAAACCGGATTCCCTGACAAGCTCCGATTGTTTTTTACTTTCCGCTTCTTTAAACTCGCTTACAATTTTCTGCGCCGTCAGTTCTTTTACCGGTACGTCGTTCAACTGCGGAGAGTTGGAATAATGATCGATCAGAAAATACAGCAAAAGGATGAAAAACAGTACCGGAATGGCGATATAGATTAGTTTTAGTAATTGCGCCTTTGAAATTAATTCTTTGTCTTGTAACACAGCGTCAAATTTCGCTTTTTTTGAAAAATAGGTCGTACTTTTTCTTTCCGGCTGCCTGAGTTTATCAAATTCTTCGATATATTTTTGAGGGTCTTTAACTCCCGCTTTGGAAAGATAGGTCTTGAAAATAAACCGATCGTAAACCCTCGGCAGTTTCTCAAAATTCCCCTCTTCAAGATATTTCAAATAAATTAACCGAATTCGAGTTTCCTGAGATATTTGTTCGAGTGTTATATTGTTCTCTTCCCGTATTTTCTTTAATTCCTCGAACATCTGATTAAAAGTTTCTTTATCACCCATTCTTGGTAACCTCTAAGTCTTTCAAACGCATTTGAATTGTTGTCTTTCCGTTCCATTTATTTTCTTCCAGAACATAGGCGCAATTTAAGCGAATGCCAGGTTTGGTAATCTGATCCGAAAAATGACCGAGATTGTAGCCGATGGCATCGAGCACAACTCCTTTTTGTTTAAATTTAGCTTTCAAATGATTATTTCCGACTATCCCCACATAACCAAAAGGTTTAAGATCATAGGAGACAAAAACCGGACGCATATTTCCGGGTCCAAAAGGAGCCATCTCTTTTAAGGCGGTAAAAAATTTGGCATTTAATTGATCGAAGGTGATTTCGGCGTCAATTTTCAACCTTGGGATCAATTCATTCATCTTTAAATCGTGTTTGGAAATTGTGTTTATCTCGCGATCCAACACAGGGATATTTTCAGATTTAATTGTTATCCCCGCGGCGTATTTGTGTCCGCCAAAATTAATAAACAAGTGCTTAAGTTGTTTAAAACCTTCGTAAATGTCAAAATTGTTTGTCGATCGCGCCGAGCCCTTGCCGATTCCGTCCTGAATTGAAATAAGGACCGTGGGTCGATTGAACTTTTCCATAATTCTGGAAGCAACAATACCGATAACTCCGGTGTGCCAGTTTTCTTTGGCTAAAACCAGAACTCGTTTGGCGTCCAGGTCTATTTCGTTATGGATCAGCTCTAACGCCTCTTCGTAGGTAATTTCGTCAATATCCTTGCGCGTGCGGTTTTCATGTTCCAAAACGCGGGCGATGTTTCTTCCCTGCTGAAAACTGCGCGTGGTTAACAAATGAACCGCCTTTTTTGCATTGGAGATTCGTCCCACTGCGTTTAGCCTCGGCGCCAAAACAAAAACAATGGCGTTAACGGTCAATTCCCTTCCCAGCAATCCGCTCGATTCCAACAGAGCCATCAAGCCGGGTCTGGGTTTATGATTGATCATTCTGAGTCCCCGATACATAAAGATTCTGTTTTCATCGAGAAGTTGAACAATGTCGGCTGCCGTACCGATCGCGACAAGATCAAGATACTGCTTGGGAAACGAGGGTTTCATGTTAAGTTTTTGAGATAACGCCTGAAGCACTTTATAAGCCACGCCGCATCCGGCAAGGTCTTTAAACGGGTATTCATTACCAGGGAGCTTGGGGTTCAATACAGCCACCGCATCGGGTATTGTGTCATTGGGTTCGTGGTGGTCGCAGACAACCACATCAATGCCCTGTTTTTGCGCATATTCCACCTCTTCGATCGCCGTGATACCGCAATCAACGGTGATGATTAACGAAGCGCCCTTTTCTTTAGCGATCTTAATTCCTTCAACGGAAAATCCGTAACCCTCTCTGAATCGGCTTGGAATAAAGAATGATACTTTTCCGCCGAGATAGAAAAGACCGTCGTACAAAATGGAAACGCTGGTCACGCCGTCCACGTCATAATCGCCATAGATTAAAATATTCTCTCCTTCTCTTAAGGCTCGAATAATTCGTTCAACGGCGATGTCCATTCCGCCCATCAAAAAAGGATCGTAGAGATTAGCAATATCCAAATCAAAAAATTTCCGAATCTTTTCCGGGGTATCGATATTGCGGTCATAAAGAATTTTAGCGATAATAGGCGGGATATTAAAACGCTTAACAATGTCGGCGATTTGTTCGGTCTTATTTTCTGGCGGCAAAACCCATTGGTATATCATTGTGAATTTATAAATAGATCCGGATGAACCTGTAAGCCGAATTCTGTATCCCGCCAAAACGGGACGGTAGCCATTTATCTTAATCAATCGTTTCCGATTGACTTAAGCAACCTACCCTGAAGTATGTTCTGAAATATCAGAACGCGTACCGGGCAGTACGCTCCCGCCATTGCGGGATCCTTCTATATTTGGTCTTGCATCAGATTGGGTTTGTCCTACCTCCGTTTTTATTACCACCATGGCATTCCTTACGGAACGGAGTGGTGAGCTCTTACCTCACCTTTTCACCCTTATCCCGCCGAAACGGGACGGTATTTTTTCTGTGACACTTTCCGTCCGTGCAGGAAACACGGCCCCTGATTTCTCAGGGAATCTTGCCCTTTGATGTTCGGACTTTCCTCCCCGAAGCGCATGACTCCGGAGCGGCTACCTGATTCATCCGGATCTATTTTATCCTTCTGTTTATTTTACTCATAATAAACCAATATTCTTCCGCAGAATTCACAGGTGTAGATCTTTTCCATTTTTTTAACCTCAACTATTTTCTGCGGAGGAATATATGAGTAACAGCCACCACACACGCCATTTTAAACTCTGGCAATTCCCTTGCCGTCTCTTGCGGCGCGAACCAACTCGTAAGTTTTGATGATTTCCGGCTTTGTTTTATTTATAATAATATCTCGTTCTTGATTTAGCAAATTTTCTTCTTCGGCTGTTGCGGTTAATTTTTTGCTTAATTCAATCCGATTCTCTTCCAGCTCCGCGCTGATCTTTTCCACTTCTTGCTTTAATTGCGTTATCGCTTCATTTAACTTTTCTATTTGCTCGTGAGTCATTAAAAGTTCATCTTCGCTCTCATCCAATTTCGCTTTTGTGGTGTCGGTCTCCGCCATTATTGCGTCATATTCCCGATTGGTCTTTACCTGATACAGTTTATCCTCGAATTCTCCTAATTTTGTTTTAGCCTCTTCTATGATTAATTCCAACTCTTTCTGCCGAACCTTCGATGCCTTTAAATCTTTGTTCTTTTGCTCCAATTGGCTTTTCTTAAGATTTAATTTATTTTCCAATTCCTCTACTATTAACGGCAGGTCACCCCGCTCGGCTTTTAATTCGTCTAAACGATTGTCAATCTCTTGTAATTCGACGAGTGCGTACAACGTTTTTTGCAACGGTTTACCTCCTTATTTATATAAAAAAAAGTGCATCCATCACTATAGATGAATGCACTTAGTTGAACTTTTAAAAACCAAACATTCGTAAAATTCTTGCTGAAATTTAGGAACGCTTCCTTTCATGAATTTTCCTAAATAGTTGTTTAATTTGTGGGCCCACAGGGACTCGAACCCCGGACCAGCCGATTATGAGTCGGCGGCTCTAACCAACTGAGCTATGGGCCCCTGTTGTAATCGATCTTTTAATTTATTAAACCACGTCTTTAAAATCAAATCAATTTTTTACACGATTTTGAATAAAAAACGATTCGTCGAATAATCCCTCGATAATTTCCGGATTAATCAAAAAATATTTATTCTTCGGCGATTTATGGTTTCTACACACCCGGATATCCGGCATCTCCAAAACTACCTCATCTTTTGAGCGTATATTTTTACTAACCAAAAAATTAAAAGTTTCTTTATCCGGAGAAAATTCATTCACATCTATTTCGACTATCTCAGGGATGAAACCAAGTCGCTCTATGCACAGCAACGGCAGATTGCGGAGCTCCCGGGAGCTGCTTTTAGTATCAATCCAAATTTTCAGGTTCTGGTACAGAATTTCCGCACGGGTATTCTTAAATTTTTCCCAAAAGGCATCGGTCGGCTGCAACCTGAATACTTTGGGCGCACATTTTCCCGCGGTTAAGGTTAAAATCAACGGCGGAGGCTGGGCGTTAATCGATTGCGGCGTAAACCCGTTTGTCCGGATTTCTTTGTTCTTCTTTAACTGGTTTTGAGCATAGCGAAATGTCTCTTTTAATATTCCGCGCGCGTCGAGCGCAATGCCTCTGACAGTTAAAACATTGACCCCAGGCAATAATCCGCTTACCCGCTCTCCCGATAATTTGAAAATATCAAGATTGGATTCTCCCGAATCCGAAGTAATCGGAAAATAATATTTCGAATAAGGCTTTTCTTTTAAATCGATAATCCGCTCACAAATTTTAACGGGTTCTGTTTGTTTGATCGCTTTAATACTCAGTTGATATCTTTTCTTTTTTCGTATCCATTTAAAACGAATTTTATTGATCTCAAAAACGAACTGTTCCCACACCAACGGAGTTTGAACGACAACGCCTTCGGTTTCGACGCGAATTAGGCGAAGTTCCGGAGCTTCCGAGGGTGGTTTTAAGATGATAGGTTTTATCTCAATGGTTTGGGACGAAAGATCGTACTCAAATTCGCATAATTTGTCAATTTTAAGTGACAGCGCTTTTTGCGGGAATTGCAGGTTCGAAAATAATTTTTTACCGAATCTGTAGTAATCGATAACCGCAAAACCGGCGTCGAGCCTGTGAATTGCTTGGGGAAAGGCAAGCGTGCTCACGTTCACCTTGCCGCGTACCGAAATATTAACATGAGTCATCAGTAGATAAAGCAGATCGAACAACTGTTTTTTGACGCCTGTAATGTATTTACCGATTAAGCGGTAACTTTGCGGAGCCCACCAGAATTTACGGGCAACCGCCAATAATACAAACGCCATAAAATTGTCTGCGTTTTCCCTGATCTCACGCCGCCATTTTAGTTCCAGCGCCGGAATTTGGACATATTCCCAGAATTGTTGAAGTTTTTTGTCGATTTGATATTCCGTTCCGAAGTACAATTCAATAAAGGAATATTCCGCGGTTTGCCGATCTTTGAGAGCAATCGCTTTTAACCACTGCGGCGCCGTCTTTTCGTGCAACTCTAAAATGCGTAAAAATCGTTGAATAAAAAGAACGTTCTTTCTATTTTGAAGAAAGTTTTGCCAGTGTTCGGAATTTCGGTGGATTGTCCGGTAAAATTTTAGCAACGAATCATGCCATCCCAACTGCAAAAACAACTCTTGCAGCCAGACAAAATAATCTTCTTTTAAAGAAAGTAACGTTAATGTTTTTTCACGGTTAATATGAGGCAGATCGGCAAATAACATATCGATTTTTCGTAGGAGAGTATTATCCGAGACAAAGAAGAAATTCAAAGGATGATTTCGATATTCCCGATCTCTTGCCGAATTCAGAAAATGCAAAACCGATTTAAATCGTGAACGCTCGCGGGCGGGTCCAAACCAAAACACCTCCCGGCGTTTGATAGTTATGTTTTGGAAAGAAGAATTAAGATTTTGCCGCTCGGAAAGGCGGATGCCGGAGGTTTTGTTTTTTTTTCTGACCGTCAGAGAATTTGACCGCTTATTCGTTTTATTTTTTACAATGACCACGCAATGATTGAAATAATCGATGAACGAAATTTTCCATTCGAGATTTTGATACACAGTGTAAAAAATCCGGGTTTGAGGCAAACGATAGACGAGGGCAAAAAACGAATCTTCTTTTGAAACAAGTATCCGGACGGTCTGCCGATAATTCTCGATTTCAGCGCAGTTTTCCCGCTTTTTTACCACAAAAGATTGCCCGCAGGCTTGCGGATTGTAACGACGGTTTAAACCCGAGTTTAGAAAAAATTCAATTCCGGAAATAATTTGATTAGGTTCCGCCGACAATTTGTAACCTCATGTAAAAAAATTAAATCTGGTTTGTCCGCAAAATTATCTCAATTATCATTAAAAAACTACCGTTTACCGGCACAGTTCTCTTCTGCTCAATCCGCTTAATCCGCGGTCGTAATCAGCTCAATCTTTGATCATTCTTAATCAATAACCTAATTATCTCAACAGCATTAAAAACTACCGTTTACCGAAACCTTTCTCTTCTGCGCAATCTGTGTAATCAGTTTAATCTGCGGTCGTAATCAGCTTAATCCGCGGTCAAGGTTCGTCACAAATGCAAAAAGGTCATGATTATAACCAAACCATGACCTCGAAAATGTAGTGAACAGTTGCTTATAATTCAACTAAAAGAACATACGGCTAATATCGATGTAAAAGATGAAAATAATCAATGTTAGAAGAATAGCCAGCCCAATTTGCTGCACTTTTAGCTTTACTTTTGTTGAAACGGGTTTACCTTTAATTCCTTCGATTATAATAAAAACAAGATGTCCTCCGTCGAGAGCCGGAATAGGCAAGATATTAAAAAAAGCCAGCACCGTACTCAAGGCGGCGATCAAATACCAGAGATAAGCCCAGCCTGCGTTAGCGGCATCCCCTGCCATTTTAGCGATCATGATCGGACCGCCGATTATTTGCTTTGCCGATTTGGTTCCCGTAAGAACCCAATAAATACTGCGAGCGTTAAGCACCAATAAATCGATGGTATTTGTGACTCCAAGACCGACCGCCTTAATCAACCCTACTTCCTGATGATCGAAATAATAAGAAATTCCGATTTTACCCACTTTTATAACTTCGTCGTTAGCGTTCTTTTCTTCAAACACCTTAGGGGTAATCTTTGCCGTGAAAATAGAATCGCCCCGTTTCCATTTGATCGAAACCTCCTGTCCCGGGTATTTCCGAATAACCTCTGTCATGCTCGACCAATCTTTAATGGGCTGCCCGGCAATTTCGATGATTTCATCGCCCCGTTTAAGACCGATTTTATCGGCTGGCATTCCGGGAGAAACTTCCCCAACTTTTGCGGGAATGAGGGGACCGATATTGAGCTGTTCGCCATTTTCTTCTTTAAACCATTCACGTTTGTAAAGAAGCACGATTTCTTTTCCGTTGCGAAGCACTCTAAAAGAGATATCGCTGTTAAGGTTATCAAGAAATCGTTCCTGCACTTCATTCCATGTGTTGACAGGTTTATCATTAACGGCGAGAATTTTGTCGTATTGCTCAAATCCGATTTTCTGAGCGATACCGTCTTTACCTAAATAACCGATTGTGGTTCCGGGTATTATCCTTTCGCCCTGAAAGAAATTCAAAAGAGTCAGAATTAAAATAGCCAATAAAAAATTCATTATTACCCCGCCGGAGATAATAATGATTTTACGCCAGGCTGGTTTGGATTGAAATTCATCGGGCGCTCCCGTTACTTTGGTATCCATGCTCTCATCAATAAAACCCGCCATTTTTACGTAGCCGCCGAGAGGAATGGCTGAGATTGAAAATTCCGTTTCGCCGATCTTTTTACTGAATACTTTGGGAGGGAAACCAATCGAAAATCGTTCAACCCGCACACCCATCCATTTTGCAGCCAAAAAATGACCCAATTCATGGATGATTACCAATAGACTAAATACAAATATAACAGCTAAAATATTAATCATATTATGATGATTACTCCTTATTAATTTAAAATCTTAAATATTTTCAAGATGGTTAACGAAAGACAGACATAAATTGTTTCTTACCGAAAAATCTCCCCGATAAAGCCAATAAGATAAATTCGTAAAAAGCCTGCCAGCTATTTTATGCGAATCCTCGAACAAACCTTCATTCTTGTTAAACGATGACACATTTTGTAAATAAAAACCCTGCCTGAGCAGGGTTAAAATGCGCCGCGTATTTTCGCTACAGAACAAACATAGCGCCTAAAGCGATTGATTTGTACTTTCCGATATTGTAATCGGCATGGAGGTTGAAAAACAATAAAGTAAAGCTTATCCCGGCGTTTAGACGAAAGGAATTTTTGCCGTCGATCGCCACATCCCCCAGATCAGAACCGGAGACCAGTTTATCTGTTTTAATGGTTAAACTGGAAACGTCATACCCTACTCCGCCGTAAATATCAATCGGTAATATCGGAATACTTCCCGAAGCCTGCAAATTCATGGAAAAGGTTCCGGCGTCTAAAAATTCGCCCAGGGTAAACTTATGATAAGCAGCCTGAACGCCAAAATCAATCGGGAACATGGGAATGGGGATTAAGTCGCTCAATTCGTATTTAATGCCTCCGCCATAAACGGCAAGATCACCGTAATCTCCCAGATTTACTTTGGCAAAACGAATAGTGGCTTCAAAATTGCCGAATAATCCGATATTGGCGTGAAGCATAGGCAGCAGGAACTTGTCCTGATTAATACCGGGCACCGCCCCTGGTTCGGTGGGTTTATCGTCTCCAAAAATCGTGGGCAGAGTTTTTGAAGTATAACTCGCCTCCGGAGGAGGATTGAGCACAAAAGTTAAATCTTCACCGGGAATGGGGACAAAAACGGCGCTGACTCCGATATCAAATCTCGGCAAAGTTTTGGAATACGCTCTGTGAAACAAGGCACCTCCGAGAGCTGTGCCCAGAGCATTGGAAAAAGGTTGAACATATCCTTTCAAATAATCTTTTGCCTGCGTCTGAGAGAGAACATTTGTCAAATTGCTCTCAAAATCGCCTGCGCGCAGAAATGCGGGGCTCCCTGCCATGCACAAAAGGAGCAGGATGGTTAATGATCTCTTCATGGTGCCTCCTATGGTAAGTCAATATTTTACTAAGTTATTGAATTTTAAAACGCTGGACAAATTTTTGTGCCTCCCGAATCAGCAAATCGTCGGCAGGTTGATAAAAAATATTAATATTCAGTGCTTTTTCGACTTCCGCAAGCAAATTTTCGATAATCTGAAAGAGGTCTGTTTTGCCGGAAGAAATTTCTGATAATGAAACAGAACCTGTTTTTAACTTGTTCAGATATTCCTCTTTTGCTTCGGGTTGCGCATCCATAAAATTGATGATTTCGTTTTGTTT
>JAJRSN010000043.1 GCA_024278715.1 Calditrichota bacterium | reverse complement strand
GGGTTCCCATTGCAGTTTGGCTCTGCGGTACGTTGGAGATGTTGAAAGGTGTGTGATTCCCTGCCAGGCTTTCATGGTAAATGTAAAATTCTGCGGAGCTTCCTCATGCCAGCGCCGTGCGGTTCCAAGGCGCGGAAGTTTGTAAAATGTGGATTGCAGTTCGACCAGATTAAAATGCTTAAAATATTTTTCCTTTGATCCCTGAAAGCCGCAGCAACCGATTTTTAATAGGGGGCTGTTCATGTTTAAATCCAATTAAAATCCCGAACGAAAATCTAAACAAAACGATTCGGAATTTCCAGATATTAAAAGATGTTTTTTAAGTCTAAACCCGATTGTTTGCTTTTTACAGGGAATATTTCCAAACAATGATTATGTTTTGGTAATTTGCCGGATTCAGCCGTGATAAAAAATTGGGTGTAAAGACTATTCTGAGTAAATTTCAATTGAAGAGAACAGACAAAGGGAAGCGATGACATTTTTAAATTGCAGCGCGGCGATCATTGCAGGCGGTAAGAGCAAACGTTTTGGCAGTCCCAAATATCAGGCTGAATTCAACGGAAAAAGGCTGCTCGATTTGGCGTTAATCGTGGCTTCAAATATTTCACACAAAATATTAATAATTTCAGGTCAAACCGAACTGAACGCCGTTATCGAGTATCCCGTTTACAGAGATATTGTTCCCGGCTGCGGACCGTTGGGCGGAATTTACACCGCTTTAAATAATTTTGATTCGGATTGGTTAGCCGTTTTACCCGTGGATATGCCTCTGCTTGATGCGGAAATTTATTTTCATCTTTGGAAACAACGCGAAGATCAAAGACCTGTGGTGGCAAAAACAAAAAAAGGCATCGAATCCATGGTCTCTTTATGGCACAAATCAAATTTATCCTTTATTGAAGAGAGAATAAAAAATCGTCAATGGAGTATTTATCGGATTCTTAATGAAATGAACGCGGTTCAGGTAAATTTTCCGCCAAAAAAGCAAATTCAATTTTTTAATATCAATTACAAAGAAGATCTGGAATTGCTTAAAACCATCCGAAAGAGCGGCGGAGAGTGATTTTAACTGATTGAAGGATGCCATGAATTTCAAGCAAAAATGCCTGCACATTGTGGGCAGTAAAAATTCGGGAAAAACAACACTGGTTGAATGGCTGATCGGCGGCTTAAGAAAGAAGGGTTATCGTGTCGGCGCTTTAAAGCACAGCATGCATAATCACCCCATTGACCGTGAAGGAAGAGATTCTTATCGAATGCAAAAAGCGGGCGCGCAGCCCACGGTATTTTGGACAAAAGAAGGAGTGGGAATCTTCTTCGGGAAACCGGAAGAATCTCAGATTGAAGAAGTATTGTCGTTTGTTTACAAAGATATTGATATTTTAATAATAGAATCGTTCAGCGCCGCCGACGGTCCCAAAATTGTCATCGACGATGGTTCGGGCGTAGGAAAGCAATTCAAAAATGTGATCGCCATTGTTTCTGAACACCCATTGGATTGCGGTCTTCCCGTTTTTGGCAGGCGCGATCCGCAATTGATTCGTTTTATTGAAGATTACTTCAACTTAAAATCCTGATTGTGTTCAAGCTCCTTAAGGTTTTCCCCGGCGCAAGAACTAACCGCTCTTCAAAGCCGCGGTTAAATAAATCGTTGGAACGAGGGTGAAAATCGGAATAAAAAAGGGCTGCGTCGAATTTTTTGACGCAGCCCCGAAAACGCGAGCTTTTGTGAAAATTATTTGGTTTTGACTTCGATCTTTTTGGGTTTAGCCTCTTCCGCTTTCGGTAAAGTAAGGGTCAATACGCCGTTTTTGTATTCAGCGTCGATGTTATCGACCTTTACATCGCCGGGCAGACTAATGCTGCGGGAGAATTTGCCGTATCTGCGTTCGCGACGATAGAAGGTTCCTTCTTCGGATTTGGTCTCTTCTTTTTTCTCCCCGCTGATCGTTAAGATATTGTCCTTTATCTGAATGTCGATGTCGTCTTTTTCTATGCCCGGTAATTCAACCGATACCTTGTAGGCGTCTTTGGTCTCTTCGATATTCATCAGAGGAATCAGGCTGCTTACCGGTTCGCTTAAACGAGTATCCATGCTGAAAAGGTCTTCGAGCATGCGATCGAAAATATCGTTAACGCGGGTTAAACCCATCATTGGTTCCCATTTAACTAACATGGTTACCACCTCCTTTCTTTATTGTTTTTGATTTTTCCGCTTAGTTTAATACAAAGTGCGTGCCAAAGTCACGGAGGTATTTCTAACTATTTGAAAAACAAAAAAATATGAGATTAAAGCAAAATTTCTTGAACTTTTGGACGTTTTTGTTGTGAGAAAATATGGCAGAATCTTTAGAAAATATGACAGAGTTGTGTGTCATGGCGTAATTAATTCCGACCGAGAATCCGGTTTAATTCGGGAATAACAAACGGAAACAATTTCGATAGGTTGCATTTATCATTTAATGGGAATAATTTACTTCTTATGAAATGGCAGGGAATGATATTCGAAATCACAAAGGTCAAAACGCATAACGGCTATAGTTCCGGCGAAAGACCCAAAGCCTTTGAACTTGAGGGAAGAATCCATGAGGTCGCCGAGATTTTGGATCGCTGGTACGAGAGCGGTCCCGTTGCCGGGAGAACCAATTACAATTATTTTAAGGTGCAGACCGCGGAAGGTAAAGTTTTTATTTTAAGGCACAATCAAAGGCACGATGTGTGGTCGGTTTTGATTAAATAAAAAAGCCGCCCTGCTTTTAAAAAGAGGGCGGCTTAGAAGAGAAGGTCAGATGATCTTTGTTTCTTTTAAGTAATCGATCACTTTTTGAGCGCTTTCTTCCAGAGATAGTTTGCTGGTGTCGATTACCAATTCCGGATTTAAAGGTTCTTCGTAGGGGGCGTCGATGCCGGTGAATTCTTTTATTTCTCCGGCTCTGGCTTTTTTGTACAAACCTTTCGGATCGCGTTCTTCGGCGATTTCCAGAGGAACTTTTACAAAAACCTCGATGAATTGTCCTTCGTTTAACAGGGCGCGGGCTTTGTCGCGATCTTTACGATAGGGCGAAATAAAAGCGGTCATGGTAATTACGCCCGCGTCGGCGAACAGTTTTGCCACTTCGCCGATCCGCCGGATATTTTCTGCGCGGTCTTCCGGCGAAAAGCCTAAGTTTTTATTTAATCCGTGGCGAATGTTGTCTCCGTCCAAAACAAAGGTTAAGTGTCCGTTTTTAAACAGTATTTCTTCCACCGCGTGCGCCAGTGTGGATTTGCCGGAACCTGAAAGACCGGTGAACCAGATTACGCAACCTTTTTGTTTTAGCAAACGTTCGCGATCTTCTTTGGTAATCAGAGACGGGTGCCAGGTAATATTCGTAGCTTTTTGAACGGTCATTGGTTTAACTCCTGATTTTACTTTTCGTTATTTATGCTTTGATAGTAATCCGCTAAAATTTCAACAACTTCCGGACGGCTGAATTCTTTGGGCGGTTTTTCGCCTTTGGAAAGCATGTCGCGCAATTTGGTACCGCTGATAAGCAGGCGGTCTTCTTTGTTGTGCGGACAGGTTTTCATGGAAGCCATGCCGTCGCACTTGTAACACCAGAATGTCCAGTCAATCATGATCGGTTTAATGTGCAATTTGTTTTCGGGGATGTCCTCAAAAATTTTCTGGGCGTCAAAGGGACCATAGTAACTGCCGACTCCCGCGTGATCGCGCCCGATAATCAAATGCGTGCATCCGAAGTTTTGTCTGAATATGGCATGCAAAACGGCTTCGCGCGGTCCGCCGTAACGCATCTCCATGGGATACACTTTTAAAACAACATTATCCCGCGGATAGTAGTTGTCTAACAATACCTCGTAACATTTCATGCGAATATCAGCCGGAATGTCGCCGGGTTTTAATTTTCCCACCAGCGGATGAATGAACAAGCCGTCCGAAACTTCCATGGCTATTTTGGTCACAAATTCATGCGAGCGATGGATGGGGTTGCGCGTCTGAAAACCGGCGATGGTTTTCCATCCCTTTTGAGCGAATATCTCCCTTGTTTTTTCCGGTCTGGCGTAATAATCCCCGAACTCTTCCGGATAATGCAATTCATTAACAACTTTAACCGGACCGGCGAGATACACATTGTGTTGCGCATAAATTTTTGCCACTCCCGGGTGAGCCTCGTCATCCGTGCGAAAAACGTGACGCGCTTCGTGTTTTTTGTCGTAAGTATATTTTTCTTCGATAACCATGGTGCCCATTAATTCGCCGCTTTCGTCGTCAATTAAAGCGGCTTCGCTTCCCTGTTTCAAACTATCAGCCTGTGTCTTCGGGGCGGAAAGAGTGATAGGGATGGGCCATAAGGTTCCGTCGGACATGAGCATATCTGTTACAACGGTTTTATAATCCCTTTCCCTCATAAATCCATCGAGCGGACTGAACGCGCCCATGCCTAACATGATTAGGTCGGATGTTTCTCGTGAGGTCAAGCGGATTTGAGGTAAAGTTTTCGCTCTTTCTATCTCTTGTTTTAGTTCGTCCCCTTGCAGTAAAAGAGGTTTTAAAACTCCGCCATGCGGCGGGACTAATTTGTTAGCCATCGGATTCTCCTGGTTTTGATCTGATTTCACAGCAGTTAAATTTTTAAGTGGCAATATAAGAAAAAATTGAATATGATGTGTGATAAGTTTGGCTATCGGGAGATTTCAAAGGAATGAATATTACCTTAAAACGGAAATTTACAGAATTAATAAACGAAAAAAAACATGCGTGCAAGAGTGGTTGATCGAAGTACGGAGGCGAGGCGGGAAATTTTAATTATCGGTTTTCCCTCAGATTGGCTAATTTTCTGAAAAGCTGAATTTCCTGCGCCGTTAAGTTCTTTGGCAGCCTCACGTTCAATTTTACGTAAAGATCGCCGAAGTTTGATTTCTCCGCATTCTTCGGCATTCCCAAACCGTTCAGCCGAATAACTTTGCCGTTTTCGCTTTCCGCGGGAATGTCAATTTTGACCCGTCCTTTCAGAGTTTGTAATTCTACCTTTCCGCCGAGAATTGCCGTGTAAAGATCGACCGGTAAATCACAGTACAAATCAAAGCCTTTGCGTTTAAATAGCGGATGCTCTTTAATGCGCACGGTAATTAAAAGATCTCCGTGGGGACCTCCGTTTATTCCCGGCGCTCCTTTTCCTTTTAATTTCAGAATCTGACCTTCTTCCGCGCCCGGTTTAATTCGAAGTTTGATGGTCTGATCGTTAATCCGAAAAACTTTGGTGGTTCCGTGATACGCCTCTTCCAGACTAATGTCCAATTCGGCTTTGATATCCTGTCCCCGGTGTTGGTAAACATTTTTAAACCGTTCGCCAAAAGGATTGTATTCCCGACCGAAAAAGGAGCTGAAAATATCGTCGGTAAAGCGATCTCCGAAAATGTCGTTGAACGATCCCTGGTATTGACTAAAATTGTCATCGTAATAGTTGGTGTTTTGATAGTGTTTTCCGCCTTTCGCTCCTTCGGCTTGCTGAAATTGCTTCCACTGTTCGCCGTACCGGTCATATAATTTGCGTTTTTCCGGATCGCTCAAAACGGAGTGCGCTTCATTGATTTTTTTGAACATTTCTTCTGCGTTTTTATCGCCCGGGTTTCGATCCGGATGGTATTTTGCCGCTAATTTCCGATAGGCTTTTTTAATTTCTTCCTGACTGGCGTTTCGGCTGACGTCTAATATCTGGTAAAAGTCTTTCATGTTTCCGCTTCACCTCCTTTCATTTGGTATTAAAAATTCCGCGAATTGAAGAGATATTCTTATCCTTAATGTAAACAAGGGATTCCTCGCCGCATGTTCCCCGCAACGACAGACCAGCGTTATTTTGAAGAACCTCTTTGATTACTGAAAACTTAATCATCGCATACACAAAAGGCCGACAATGGATAGTCGGCCTTTGAAAAAAATCGGGTCTGTGCTGAATAGTCGGAATTATTAACTTGTTTTTACCTGAATCTTTTTGGCTTTGCGTTGCGATTCCGGTTTTTTGGGCAGATGCACAGTCAGAACGCCGCGTTTGAATTCAGCTTCAACCTTATCCGGCTCCACTTCAGCCGGCAACGGTATATCGCGATGGAAGCTGCCGTAGGAGCATTCGCGTCTGTAGTAGTTCCCTTCTTTTTCCTCTTTTTCTTCCTTCTTTTCGCCGCGCAACGTCAGAATATCGTCGGAGATGCTGATGTCCACATCTTTGGCGTCCATTCCCGGTAATTCGACGGTTACCACAAACTCATCGTCTTTTTCCTTTACATCCACGCTCGGGACAAAGCTGCCGAAAGAATCGCCGAAGAACCGGCTTGGGGTCAACTCGTTAAAGAAGTTGTCAAAAATCCGGTTAATCTCTTTTTGCAAGCTGTAGAACGGACTCACCCAGTCTTCGCGTCTTACCGGAACGTTTTTCTTTAGCCAGTTACCCTGAATTAGATCGCGGATTGCCATAGTTCCTCACCTCCTTTTTTAATTAAGGTTATTTAACTTTAACCTCAATCTTTTTAGCTTTGGCAGGTTCGGCTTTTGGCAACCGAACGTTTAAAACGCCGTTTTGATAACGCGCTTCAATTTTGTCAACATCGATGGATTCGTTGATGGTGAAAGAACGCTCGAAATCTCCGACTTCATATTCGCTGTAAACTAGTTCATAGCCTTCCGGAATTTCGGAAGCAACCTGACCGCGAATGGTTAACACATCGTTGTCAAGCACCACATCGATGGTTTTTTCGTCAACGCCCGGCATTTCAGCCATTAAAACGATTTCATCGTTGGTTTCGTAAATATCAACTGCCGGAACGAATACTTTACGATCACGGGTTCTTTCGACTTTTTCCAATTTATCCGCTTCGCGTTTTTGCAATGTTTTTTTATCTGCCATATTACTCACCTCCTTTCATAATTATTTGGTTGAAACCTGAATTTTACGAGGTTTGTCAAATTCCGCTCTCGGTAAAACGATGGTCAAAACGCCCCGCTCCAGTTTAGCTTCAACCTTGTCGCTTTCAACAGGGAACGGCAGATCGATGGTGCGCTGGAAACTGTCAATATCCGACTCCAGACGATGGAATTTTAAATCCTTGTCCGGTTTGGGCATGTTGCGTTTCCCTTTAATCCGCAGCTCATCGTTTAAAACAGTGATGTCCAAATCGTTGACATCGTAACCGGGTAATTCCGCGGTAACCAATGCGCCGTCGTCCTTGACCCACAGATTAATCGCCGGATAACTGCGAATCGGAGTGCGACTAAATGTATCCTGGAATAAGCGGTTCATCTCGTCGTGAATACGATCCAATTCACGCCAAGGATCTAATTGCCATATTTTGTCGAGGTACATCTTGCATCCCTCCTTTCTGTTTGGTTGTTTTCGCCTTCTTTCAATACAAACGATGTGCCAATTGCAATAAGTTGTTGAAAAATAAAGAATAAAGATAAAGGCATGATTATCGCGTAAATTTTTACGTTTGTCATGTTGACAGCGAATTCTAAAATATTTGCAAATGTCTGCAAATATGACAGACTACGGCAAAATGTTTTGTTTGCCGCCGAGGCGTTAGGTCTAAAATGAACTTAGGAGCAATGCCTAACCACAGGGGATTATTTTCCGGTAAATAAAAAAGGATTTTTTACGAAACAATCACTCTTAAAAATTGAAATCGTTGTCGTTAAAAAAACGCCGGAGAATGTAAATTCGCAGTTTCTCGAACAGATCGAACTCGTCTTCGTAGCGGTAGGAATGGAATGAATCGGAGGAGGAATATTTTCGGAAGGGATTTGTCGGAATCAAGGGTTCGGGAGATCCGGAATAGTTTCTTTTGGGACGGTTTTTGGTTGAAGAATTTTGCAGGCGAATCCGAATGGTTGTTTCCAAATTCGTATCGTAATGAGAGCGTTTTTCGGGATCGCTCAGGATGCTGTAAGCTTCCTGAATATCTTTAAACTGTTCATCGCTGTTCCGTCCGGTCATGTCCGGATGGTGTCTTTTAGCCAAATTGCGGTAAGCCGCTTTGATTTCTTTTTGTGTAGCATCCCGATTAATGCCCAGTATTTTATAATAATCTTTCATCCTGCGTATCCCGTTTTTCTCCTTTTCTTTAATAGATGCAAAAGCATTACCAATCGGTTACAGACGACAATTTATCATTAAACGCAACTGTCTTCCAAAATTTTCATTTGTTGTGAATATTTTTGCCATTTTGCTTCAAGCTCGGGATTCTGTTTTCCTCGTTTCCGGTAACCCGTTAAAAGAACTTTTAATTTGAAAAGAATTTCCTTTAAAGCCGCTTTTTTAAGCTCAACGGGTAAAGAAGGATCGTTAACGTGTTTTTCCATTGCCAATAGACGGTAGTAATCCATGCCCCAGTATTTTCGCGAAAGTTGATCTTCGTGACCTCCGTATTTGATGATTCCGGGGCGGGGATCGAGTCCCACCGGAAATTTTCGGGTGACGCGTAGCCACAGATCATAGTCCTCACAAACAGGAAACTTTTCATCAAACATTCCGGCTTCTTTAATCACTTTTTTATTGAACACAACCGCCGAAGGCGAAATGATGCACAAGGGCAGAGATTCCTTAAAAATCCATCCACCGTGTTTTTGAT
>JAJRSN010000042.1 GCA_024278715.1 Calditrichota bacterium | reverse complement strand
TAGAGCATAGAGCAGAGGGCAGGAGTAGTAGGCAGAAAATAGTGGAATGTTTTTTTTAAGAGGGAAATGCTTTTTTATTTTCAAAAAAATAATTTGGCTGAATTATTTAAGATTTTGAGTGATTGTGAAGATAACGCATTACGCATTACCGGAGAAGTCGCTTTAAATTTAGCAAATTTACCTAAATTTTCAAAGTCAGTGAGGCTTGAAAATAAGATCCCCCTTGCCTTCGGCGTTCCCCCCTTTTAAAAAGGGGGGAATTAAAGGGGGGATCGGTGAAACAGAATAAAGGAGTAATGCGTAATGGCTAAAAAAAATGGCAAAAGAAAAAAGAGAAAGCGGAAAGACGTGACGAGTGACAAAGTAACAAGTAACGAGTGACAAAGTTACGAGTTTATAGGAAAGCATAGGGCAGAGAGCATAGAGCATAGAGCATAGAGCAGTAGGCGGTAGGCAGAAAATAGTGGAATGTTTTTTTTAAGATGGAAATGCTTTTTTATTTTCAAAAAAATAATTTGGCTGAATTATTTAAGATTTTGAGCGATTGTGAAGATAACGCATTACGCATTACGGTGACCGGAGAATCCGCTTACACCCTTACACCCTTACACGCTTAACGCTTAACGAATAACGTCCCTTGTAATGTTTCATTGTTCAGACAATTCTTAAGTTCCGTGTATCCATTTCGGACAGCGCTCGATCAAAATAAGCTATGGTCTTTTTTAATCCGTCTTGCAATTCAACTTTTGGCGTCCATCCCAATTTCTCTTTAGCCAGTCCGATAAACGGTTTCCGCTGGGCAGGATCGTCGGCGGGCAACGGTTTGTGGATGATGCGCGACTTTGATCCGGTCAGTTCAATTACCTTTTCCGCCAATTCCAGAATCGTAAATTCGTTGGGATTGCCCAAATTGACCGGTCCTATAAAGTCATCCGCCCGCATCATACGCAGCACTCCGTCAACAAGATCATCAATGTATTGAAAAGAGCGGGTTTGATTGCCGCGACCGTAAACAGTGATATTCTGATTGGTTAAAGCCTGAATAATAAAATTACTGACCACACGACCGTCATTGATCGCCATGCGCGGTCCATAAGTATTAAAAATTCGAACGATTTTAATATCCACTTTGTTTTGGCGGTGATAATCCATCATTAACGTCTCTGCCACGCGTTTGCCCTCGTCATAACAACTGCGTATGCCGATGGGATTCACATTTCCCCAATAATCCTCTTTTTGGGGATGCACTTTAGGATCGCCATAGACTTCGGAGGTGCTTGCCAGCATAATGCGCGCTTTAACCCGCTTAGCCAAGCCGAGCATATTAATCGTTCCCATCACACTGGTTTTGATTGTTTTAACCGGATTGTACTGATAGTGAATGGGCGAAGCCGGACAGGCAAAATGATAAATACGATCGACCTCCAGCAAAATGGACAGGGTAACGTCATGACGAATCAGCTCAAAATGTTTATTATCCATTAAATGCCAGATATTTTCCTTTTGTCCGGTAAAAAAGTTATCCAAGCATAAAACATCATGTCCCTGATCCAATAATTGTTCACATAAATGCGAACCGATAAATCCTGCGCCGCCGGTTACCAATACACGCATATTTTTTCTCCATGTAATTGAGTTGCCCCGAAATATTCGGACTATAAGCATATTTATTTAGTTTTACGTCGCTTAAGAAAATTAAAGAATGCGTCCGGTTTTTACAATACGTAATGTAAGATATTCGGCGGAAAAAAGCGGATTTACGTTTTTACGAAACTTGCGAAGATTTTTCAGGGTCTATTTGCTGATATAAAAAACGGTCTCCGGAGTTGCTCTATTCCGGGACGAAGGCCAAAGGGTCGGTGGTCAGCCGACCAGACTCCGGAGACCGTCACTTAAAGTTTCAGACCTTAACCTTACGCAAAGCCTGAGAAAGATCTTCGATCAAATCTCTTGCATCTTCAATGCCGACCGAAAGCCGTACAAGGCTTTCCGTTATTCCACATTCGGCTAATTCTTCGGCGGAATAAGTGGAATGTGTCATGGAAGCCGGATGTTCGATAAGTGAATCCACATCGCCCAGACTTACGGCAAGTGTAATAAGTTTAACGGCGTTCATCAGTTGTTCACCTGCCCGTCGTCCCCCCTGAATTTCGAAACTGACCATTCCGCCGAATCCGTCCATCTGTTTTTTGGCGAGTTCGTGCTGCGGATGAGTCGTTAGTCCCGGATACCAAACCCTTTTTATTTTAGGATGGAATTGTAAAAATTTCGCTATTTTTATGGCATTCTGCTGATGCTTTTCCATCCGTATGGCTAAAGTCTTCAAACCGCGCACTAAAAGCCAGGCATTTAAAGGACTGATAACAGCCCCGAGGTCGCGTAAAAATTTACCCCGCAATTCGTCGATAAAATCCTTTTTGCCCACAACAACGCCGGCAACCGTATCGCCGTGTCCGCCGATGTATTTTGTCGCCGAATGTATGACGATGTCGGCGCCCATTTGCAAAGGACGCTGAAAATACGGAGTCGGGAATGTATTATCCACCACCAGAGGAATCTGATAATCGCGGGCAATGCGGGCGCAGGCTTTAAGATCGGTGATAGTTAAAGTCGGGTTTGCCGGTGTTTCGATATAGAGCAAACGCGTTTTGTCGTCAATAACGTTGATAACATTTTCGAGATTGGTTGTATCCACTTCGTGAACGTCAATATCAAAGCGTGGAAGGGTCTCTTTGAAAAAATTGTGGGTCCCTCCGTACAATGTATTGGTAGAAACAAGATTTTCGCCCGATTTGCAAAGCGCAAAAATCACGCTGGAGATGGCGCCCATTCCGGAAGCAAAAGCCAGAGCCGCTTCTCCACCTTCCAAAAAAGCCATTTCCCTTTCAAAGGCTGCCTGAGTCGGATTGCCCAAGCGTGTATAAACATAGCCTTCCCTCTCGCCGGCGAATAGCTGAGCTCCGTGGCGAGCGCTTTTAAATTTAAACGTGGAACTCTGGTAAATGGGAATGCTTATAGCGCCTGTCGTAGGATCGGCTCCTCCAGAACCGTGAACACATAATGTCGAAAATGAATATTTTTTCAATTCATTATTCTCCATGTCAAAAACTCCGTTTCTTGAGAATTTGCTAACAAAAATAATATAGAAGGGGCATGCTTTAAAATCAACCTGATCCGGTCTTTTTTTAAACAAAATTTCACCGTTTCAGCCACAATGCAAAAATTGCCTGCGGCGGTTTGTTTGCAATGAATTTGCAGGCTACGATCTAATTTAATAAATTACATCCGGTTTGTACATTGAATAACAATGGAGGACTGATGGGAAAAGGAGATCGCAGAACAAGACGCGGTAAAATTTTTCGCGGTTCTTACGGGAAAACCCGCCCGAGAAAGAGAAAAAGGAAAGAACAGAAAAAAGCTTAATGCCGTCAATTTTGACGGCTTTTTTATTGTAAATTCCTGATCAGCTTTACTTCCAAAACTTTGTGTTTCGACGCGCGGGTTACCACTACTCTGAAAGTGTCGAAAAAAGCAGTCTCGCCGGGTTTGGGGATGTGACCTAATTTTTGCAGCACCAAACCAGCAATGGTCTCATAATCTCCTTCGGGAAAATCAATCTCCAGAAGCTCGCTCAATTCATCCAAAGGAAACCGACCGTCTAATAACCATGTATGATCGTTCAACGCCCGTATTCTGGGGACTTCTTCAAAGGCTTCGGGAAAATCTCCGAACATGGTGTCGATCAAATCATCCATGGTAACCAAACCCGCCGTGCCTCCGTATTCGTCAACCACAAGAGCCACGGAAATGTTTTTTTGTTTAAACTCGTGCATCAACTGAGCGCAGCTAATGTTTTCCGGGACCATCTCCATCGGGGTAATCACGCTTTCCACATCTTTGGCGGAATTAAAGAGCGCCCACAAAAAGACAATGCCTTTAACATTGTCAAGATTATCCTTGTAAACGGGAATATGCATTACATTATGCCGAATAAACATATTCTTTAACTCTTCCAGGTTAACTGATTCGGGAGCCGCAATCAGTTCGGTCCTCGGCGTCATGGCTTCTTTTACTTTTACGCTGCCAAAGTGCAAAATATTATTGATGTATTTCATTTCGGGCTTTTCGATCACTCCGCTGCCATAGCCTTCTTTGAGCAGCATCTGCAGCTCGTCTCTGGAATAAAAATCACGGGTTGATTCATGTTTAACTTTGAAGATCGTAAGAAAAGCATCCACCAATAAGTTGATGAATTTGATAATCGGGTTGAACAAAATAAAAAATCCGTATATCAAAATCATCACCGGTCTGATTACAATATTAACCGTGCTTCTGAAAAGAGTCTTGGGAACGATTTCTCCGGCAATCAGAATGGTTACGGTAATTAAAATCCAGGCAGTGCCCTCTCCCATGAATTTAATAAGCAAAACCGTGGCAAAGGTAGTGGCAAGGATATTTGAAATATTATTGCCGAATAAGATAGTGGAAAAAAAATCTTCCGGTTTTTCCTGAAAGTAGATTAATGGTTTCAAAAACCGGACGTTCTGTTTTTTCCAGATTTCCAAACGAATCTTGTTAAAAATCGTGTAAGCCGCTTCGGTACCGGCAAATAAGAACGACAGAAACAAGCCCAAAAATGCAAGAAATATCTTCATAGGTTCCGGTTCAGCCTCTGGTTTCTGTTAAACGATTCGTTTTGGCAGAGAATCTCTTTGACAAACAGGTTCCGAACGGCGGCGTTTTTTATGTTTAATCTTTCGGAGCAAAATTCCCGATTCGGTTCTGTTTTGAGATTGTTCTGATTTTTCCATGGATTTTACGGATGTTATTTTCACTGTTTAATTTGAATTGTTGTCGCGGAGCATTTCGGACAACGCTTGAGTTAAGGTAACTTGATTAAAAGGCTTTGGGATAATCCTCCAATCGGAAAATTCTCCCAATTCGCCGTTAAATTGACTCTCTTCAAAGGCTGATAAAATTAAGATGGGCATGTTCGGAAACCGTTCTTTTATCTTTTTTATTAATTCAACACCGTTCATTCCGGGCATCTGGATATCCGTAATAATTAAATCGTATTGCAGGTCGGTTAATTTGTGCAATGCTACCCGACCGCTGCTGACTCCATCCACATCAAAAGGTTCTTTTCGCAAATACAGTTCCACAATCCGATGCATGTTCGGATCATCATCGATTATTAAGATTCGTTTTTTCAACTGTTTTCCTTTATGGGCTAAATTACAAAATGCTTCATAAATTCATTTAACATTGTAAAAAAACGAGCCAGCGGCAGACCGACAACATTGTAATAACAACCCTGTATGCCTTCCACAAGCAAAGCGCCCTGCCCCTGAATACCATACCCGCCGGCTTTATCAAAAGGCTCGCCGGTATTAATATAAGCCAATATTTCTTCTTCTGTCAAATTTCTGAAAGTTACTCTTGTACAAACTGCATCCAACGCAGAAGCCTCGTAGCGATTAAGAAAAAGCCCGATTCCTGTGTAAACCAAATGCGTTTTACCGCTCAATGCCTTAAGCATTTCAAAAGCTTCTTCTTCGTTTTTCGGCTTGCCCATAATCCGGTTGTCAATGGTTACAATCGTATCCGCGCTGATTACCAAGGCAGCGGGATGCGCTTTTGCCACCGCCAAGCCCTTAATTCTGGCGTTGCGCAATACCACATCTTCCATCGCCTTTTGAGGCGCATGATCTTCCTGACAATTGCTGGGAACAACCTTAAAGGTAAGACCCAACGACTTTAACAATTCGTACCGCCGCGGAGAGCCTGAGGCTAAAATCACATCGATGCGCTCAAGACTCTCGATCATGGACACTAACATTTTACGTTCCAAAATATATTGCTATTAAGCCGATTAACATATCCAGTTTTAACAAATGGCTGATTCGACCCAGCGTTACCCGATCATTCCTGATCCAGAGAAAAACGTTCGTGAAAATCAGGACAGTATGAACCCCAAGGATTACTATCATCAGATAAACGAATCCATATACCTGAAGAATATACGGCAAAACAGTCAGCGGGATCAAGAAAATAAAAATTATGTTTACCAGGACTATGGACGATTTAATGCCGAATTTTCCGGGAAAGGTAATACTTTTATTTTTCAGGTCTCCTTCCAAATCCTGCATGTCTTTGATGAGTTCGCGACCCAGATGAAAAAAGAAAGCAAAAGTCGCCGGAATTAATCCGATCTTCCAATCGCCGACCGCCATTGCCCCGTAAATAAAAGCAACGGCTGTGGCGAGACTTACCGTTAAATTTCCCCACAGCACCGTGCGTTTTAAACGGGCGCTGTAAACAATCAGTAAAATTCCGATGATCACGGCAACCGCGAACATTGCGGCATCGCAGAAAGCGGCGAGGATAAACGCCAAAACATAAGAAAGCGAAAAATAAATCCACGCCTCGCGGATAGAAACGGTCCCCTTAGGCAAAGGGCGGTGGGGTTTATTTATCCGATCGATTTCCACGTCAAAAATATCATTAACAATATTGGCGCCGCAGGTAATCAACGCCGCCGCAATCGAGCCCAAAATCAATTTGTAATTCAGATGAAAATCGGGAGAAATAAAGGCGGCAATCCAGATCGTCAAAAAAGCGATAAAGACATTTAATGGACGACTGATGTTCCAAAAATTTTTTAAGCGCCGTATCATGGCAAATCTCTCATCTCAAAATAATTACAAGCGTAATGTATCAAAACAATATTAAATTTTCAATGACGACCAAATCGAAACAAATCACGGAAGCCCCGACTCGCTTCGTTATTTATCACGTAATGCGTAATCTTCACAATCACTCAAAATCTTAAATAATTCAGCCAAATTATTTTTTTGAAAATAAAAAAGCATTTCCCTCTTAAAAAAAACATTCCACTATTTTCTGCCTACTACTCCTGCCCTCTGCTCTATGCTCTATGCTCTATGCTCTCTGCCCTATGCTTTCCTATAAACTCGTCACTTTGTCATTAGTCGCTTTAATCTTGAAAGAACTTTAATCTTACTCATCACCCGTCGCTTCTCGCTTTCCGCTCCGTATTAATTAACGCTTTAGCAACATTAGCATGCGCGGCACCGAAACGAATTTTTTACCTAAATCAAAGATTTTATTAACATTTAAATTCTTTTGAAAACCCCTTCTAAATTTATTAAATTTAAACTCTTTGAAAAAAAGGAGGTATTATGTCCGGTCATTCCAAATGGCACTCTATTAAGCACAAAAAAGCAAAAGTTGATGCGCAACGCGGTCGAATTTTTACGAAATTGATTAAGGAAATCACGGTAGCTGCTCGTATGGGAGGCGGAGATCCCGAAACCAATCC
>JAJRSN010000003.1 GCA_024278715.1 Calditrichota bacterium | reverse complement strand
TTCTCTCATATAGAAACCATAATAAGGAAAATCCCAAATAAAAGAATGCCGTTGAAAAACAGCCCAACCAATGAAACAGGGAAAAAAGACATAACGATGAATTATGAAAATGTAGCAGTGATGCAAAAAAATTAAAAAATGCAGGCTATGCTCGATCTTTAAGGAAAGGCAATACGGGAATTGGCTATACTTTTGAGTCATTGATTGGTTTGGACGAAACGAACATTCCGATTCCTGATATCGGAGGCAGGGTTGAAATCAAAAACCACTCGTAAAGATAGTTCTTCAATGGTAACTCTTTTCACCTTTAACAGAGGCGTTTGGCAAAAAAATCAAAGAGAAAAATAATTGAACAATTCGGGTATTACGATGAAAAGGGCAGAAGAGCCTTAAAATCCACAATATTTTTTAATCGACCGAATTCTTTAGGCTTATCTTTGAAAATTGACGAAAGTAGAAATATTATAAGTCTTGTAGCTTCTAATAATGACTTATTAGCCGAATGGGATATATATGTGGTAGTTGGGATATTTTCTTCAAAATTGAGTCGTTTGCTTTTTGTTCTTGCAGACAGAAAAGTTGTTCAAGGTCATGAAGAATTTCATTTCAACGAGTCGTATCTTTTGACGGAACCAAACCCAAGAAATTTCTTAAATGCTTTCAGAAATTCGCTTGTAGGCATTGATTTAAGAATGCATCTAAAAGAAAATAATTCCGTGAGAAACAGAGGCACCGGTTTTAGGATGCAAGAAAAAGATATGATAAAACTTTATAGGCATAAACGAAAATTACTATAATCAGAAAAAACATAGCCCGCATATTTTTCCTTCAAAATCCCCGCCGTGTCGGAATTCTTCTACAAGAAAAAAATAATCGCATTCAATAATCTATCATTCCTGCAAGATTTTCTTTCAATCAATTCCAACCGATATGTCTTATTATCTGAATAATCACCAATAGTTACAACGCATTAAAATTATTATCTTTTGCGGGAAATAATAACCGCCAAGCACACCAAGAATTCACAAAGCGCACAGAGAATAAAATAAATTCTCTTATTTAAGCACTAATGATCAAAAAACACCTTAACTCAATCTGCGCAATCAGCGTAATCAGGTTAATCTGCGGTCAATTTTCTTGCATGCCGATTGATTTCGCGGTAATATTAGAATTATTTAATACAAGAACGCGTCGGTTTTGCTTAAATCGTTTTATTAAGTTTTATCGACGAGGTCGAAGAAAAAAAATACCGGGAGGATGCCATGACTAACTTTAGAGATCGTATTATTCGCGCCGCCATGCTCGATGTTAACCTGTACGAAGAAGTTGAGGCTGACAAAGGAGCAATGGGGCAGGCTATGAGCGTTGTTGTTCTTTCCAGTGTAGCGGCTGGAATAGGAGCTATCGAAAGAGGGGGTCTCGGCGGGATTTTGACCGGCACCATCGGCGCCCTTATCGGGTGGTATGTCTGGGCTTATCTCACCTATTTTATCGGCACCAAATTTCTTCCCGAACCGCAAACCAAAGCCGACCTGGGTGAATTGTTACGTACTATCGGCTTTGCAAGCTCTCCCGGATTGATTCGGGTATTGGGTTTTATTCCGGGAATAGGAGGCATAATTTTTTTTGCTGCGTCAATTTGGATGCTGGTAGCAATGGTGATCGCGGTAAGGCAAGCCCTTGATTATAAAAGCACACCCCGAGCCGTGGGAGTTTGCGTAATCGGATGGGTTATTCAACTGTTGATCTTTGCGCTTTTGTTTTCTTTTTTGGGCGGCGGCGTAAAACCGGTCTGATGCTTTTTCATTAAACCGCAAAAAGCAATATCTCAATGAAATTGCGTTCTTAAAATCTGACGAGTATGTTGCAAATCGATTGCAACGTCGCTTAATCTCATTCTGTTTTAAAGCGGCGTTTAACGTTTTATCATTATTAAAAGGAGCACCCGGCGTGTACACGGGATTAATACTGAAAGAAAGTCTGAAATGCGCCGACATACTTGAAGACAAAGAAATAAAAGTATCCAAAATTGAAAGCTGGGAACTCGGCGATAAAGCAGCCGATTTCCAACCCAATACCTGGACCGCCGTATTTATTGAAGGGGCGGAAAAAGACATCGAACAGGTTGCGCGCAAAATTTCAAAAACAATATTACCGAAATGGTATGCCAATCTCTCGAACGAGACTACGGAGTTTGTTATTTTTCACAATAAAATCTTTAAACACCAAAAGGGAAATAAAGAAGAAGCGGAAGAAGCAAGAGAATACGGCAGATCGGTCGGCATCCCCGAGCGCCAATTAGATTGGCTGTAATTTACCAAAGAATGCAGCGCCGAAACCAAAATAGATTTTAAAGCTAATCTGAAATAAACAATATAAATCCAACATGATAACCAACAAACACATTCGGCAGTTAAAAGAGGCTATCGACAAAATTAATCCCATTGAAAACGAATGCTGGTCTGCATTAAAGCAAACAGCCTTTTACAGGAAATTGGACAAAAATGAATATTTCTCCGGAGAGGGCGAATTCCCGAAAGAATTCGGATTTATTTGCAACGGAATAATCAGAGTGTTCTATTTATCCGAAAACGGAGAGGAATGGAATAAATATTTTTTTAAGGATAACGATTTTATTGCCGCAAGTCTTGACCCAAATAAGAAAAGTCCCACAAATTTGCAGGCGCTTACTTCGGTCACTTTAATTTGTATTCCCTACCCAAGGTTCGCCGAACTGCTAGGGAACTTCCCGCAGTTTAACGCCTTTTTTCAAAAGTTAATCCTTAATTATTTGGAAAAAAAGCAGGAAAAAGAAATAAGATTTCTTTCGAATAAAACGACGGATAACTATTTGTATTTCAGAGAAAATTACCCTGACTTTGAGAATATCATTCCCCATTATCATATTGCCAGCTATCTTGGAATCACCCCCACCCAATTGAGCAGAATAAGAAAAAAACTTAAAAAAGATCAGTCTCATTGACATTTGTAAATGACTTTTCGGTCTTCCTTGAATAAAATAAACTGAAAGCGCAACGAATGAAAAGGAGGACTAATAATGCGGAATTCAACAGGGGAATTACCCCCTCAGAACACCGCGGTTGTCTTAATCGAATTTCAGAAGACATGGACTGAAAAAGGTTTGTTTTACCGGCTTATCAAAAAAGAATACAATTCCCGAAAAGTTTTGAACAATACGCTTAACCTGCTTTCCGCCGCCAGAAAACACGGCTACGCGATTATTCAGGCGCCGTTCATCATTGACAAAAATGACAAAAAAAGGTACAAACAAATTCCTTTTCTTCCCAAAGCATTAAAAAGATTTACCAAGGGAACCTGGAAGGCGGAATTTACGGACGGGATTTACCAAAAAAGCGATATTGTAATTGAAGGCAGAATCGCCTTTGACGCCTGTGAGGGAAGCAATCTGGAAGAGATTCTTAACAAAAACAAAATCAAAAGTTTGTTGTTTTGCGGCTTCACCACCGATCAGTGTGTGGAGCTTACCATGAAAACATTAATCTCAAAGGGATACGATTGCATTCTTGTTTCGGATTGTACGGCAACGCTAAACCACAGTATTCAGAAAAAAGTTGAAAAAAGAAACCGGACAATGACAAGCGCGGAGGCGATCGAATTTTTCAAAACACACAATACGGCAAATTCCGATCGAACATAATTTAAGAACCTGAAAACAGGAGCGTCGTAAATTAAAAGGCGTAATTTGTAATCCGACAGGAGCAATATTAAACCAACGACGAAGCATTTCCCGTTAATCGGATACAAAAAATCGTTTATGCTTTTTTAAATATTTTAATTCGGCAAGAATAAGCGGAAAATTTTTGAGGAGCGAAAGTCTCGAATCCCGGTCGCACGACCAATCGATGGGGAATTCTTTCCAGACGTATCCTTTTGCAACCGCCAAAAAATAAAACTCAAGGTCAGTTAAAAATCCGTTCAAGCGCGCCTCACGCGCTATTTCTCCGGCTGCATGACCGTCAAAAATCTTGAATCCGCATTGGCTGTCGGTAATCGACGGCGGCAACCGCAAATAGAGATGAACAGCCTTTCTGAAAAGCACAGATGTGATTCGCCTTCGTAAAGTCATGGGAAAACGGACAACGCTTTGCCGGAGAAAACGCGACCCAGCGGCAATGTGACATTCTTTTTTCCCGATCAGATCCATCCCCGCAGAAATGTATTTCAGCGGAACATTACCTCCGCTGTCCATAAACATCACAATCTGCCCGCGACTTTTTAACATGCCAAGGCGAACCGCGTGACCCTTACCGATATGGGTCTCACAGAAAATGGGTTCTAAAATGTCCGAATATTCTTTCCGAAGTTGCCGCAGCTTTTGCGGGGTGCCGTCGCTGCTGCCGTCGTCAACAACTAATAATTCGCCGGTCAGTCCCGTTTGCTTCAAAAATTCGCTAACATTTTTAACATCAGCTTCTATTTTGTTTTCTTCATTCCAAACCGGAATGACAATGGTTAAATCCTTATGATCCAATCAATTTCCCGTCAAAAATGCTAACTGTCATTTTTCACCTTCAGAACACAAAAGCGGAAACCCGGCAAACAGCAATCCCCGATCAGCGGCTTTTCGTACTCCCCGCAGTCCTTTATTTTCGACCGTTAGTAAACCCTTTTTCCGTTCTTAAACGACTCTGAGGTAATCCGCGCCACCACTCCGGCTAAGAACAGTAAGCCGACCAAATTTGGAAACGCCATCAGCGCGTTAGCCGTGTCGCCCACATTCCACACAATATCCAGATACTGTCCCTGCAAATTAGCGCCGATAAACAGGAGCGCGATGTAAATAAGCCGGTAAGGCTTTTTAACTTTAACTCCGGCAATGTACTCCAGACACTGTTCTCCGTAATACGCCCAGCCGATAAGCGTGGTGTAGCCAAAAAGGAAAGAGGCAATGGCAATAATGGTTCCTCCTATTCCGAAGGGCAACACCGTATTAAATGCGGCGGCGGTCAGCGCGGTGCTGGACAATCCGCCCGCCTGCAAATTGTAGCCCACCTTTTCGGCAAAGTCCACAACCTGACCGGGAAGATTCTGCACCGCCACGTTGGCGCCGTTTAAATCAACGCCGAGCGCGGGCGTAAACATCCACATTCCGCTTAACACGATGGTTAAAGTGGTCATTGTATTTACAACAATGGTATCGATAAAGGTTCCGGTCATGGCAATCAAGCCGTTTTTAGCGGGATCGCTGGATTTTGAAGCGCTTTGGGCAATTGCCGCGGACCCCAGACCGGATTCGTTGGAAAGCACTCCCCTGCTCACGCCGAGACTGATAGCCTTTTGCACCGAAGTTCCGATTAAAGCGCCGCCCACCGCTTTGGCAGTAAACGCCGAGGCAAAGATTATTTCAAAGGCTTCCAGAATATGCGCAGCGTTAACTAAAATCACGGTTAAAGCGCCGATAAAATAGAAAACGATCATAGACGGCACAAGCCTTTCCGCAACTGCGCCGATGCGTTTAATCCCGCCGATAATTACCAGCCCCACCAGTAACGTCAATACGATTCCGCTGATTAGAGGGGGAACGCCAAACTGACTTTTAAAAGCAAGCGCCATGGAGTTGGATTGAGCCATGTTTCCCGTTCCGAACAGGGCGGCTAAGGCGCCGCAAACCGCAAAAAGAGCTGCTAAAAATTTACTGAATTTTCCTTTTTTCAAACCGTAGCGGATGTAATACATGGGTCCGCCCGCCATGGTGCCGTCTTCCGCGATTTTACGATATTTAACGCCTAAAAATCCTTCGGCGTATTTGGTAGCCATTCCGAAAAATCCCGAAATCCACATCCACACCGGCGCGCCGGGTCCACCGGTGGCAATGGCTGTCGCCACACCCGCAATGTTTCCGTTCCCCACCGTAGCCGCCAACGCCGTCATTAAAGCGGCAAACGGCGAAATATCTCCCACATCATCCTTGGAATAGTCCTTTCCGCGGGCTCCCAAAAAAACCAGACCAAGCGAATTCCCGAGGCGTCGAATCTGGATCATCTTCGTGACAATCGACAACACAATGCCTGTTACAACCAATAGAGCAACCATCCAGTTGCCCCACATAAAATCGCGAACCTGGAAACTGAGCTGCAAAACTTTTTCCATAAACTCCATAAATCTTGCCTTTCTCGCTTTTAAAAACGCCTTAATTTTCGGTTAACGGCAAACGCTCTTTTTGATCTTAACAATTTATTTCCGCCGACGCGCGGAACAATAAAAAATCTTCCGTTTTATTGCGGTTATGAAATTCCCCCTCCTCCGCCAAGGATCAAACCCGAAATGACAACATAATTTATTTTGCAGAACCCTATAATCGGTATATTAAAATAATTTGAGGAAAAAATCCAAAGAATTATCGCTTTACCGAAATTTTAACGAACGGGTGAAGATGAAGATGAAGATTAAAGATTAAAGATTAAAGATTAAAGGTTAAAGTAAAAGGCTGGCAGAAAGCGGAATGCGGAAAGCCGTGACGAGTTGACAAAGTGACAAGGAACATAACCTGCAACCTGTAACCTGCAACCCTTAACTAATTATAGTAATGCGTGACAAAGTTACAGAGTAATTCGACAAGCTCCCTTCGACAAGCTCAGGGAGCGGAGAGTGACCAGCTACCGGTAACCCTTACACTCTTAGCGTTTAACGAATTTCGTGACGCGTAATGCGTGATGAGTAAGACAAAAGGTTATCAGAAAGCAGAATGCAGAAAGCCGTGACCACAAGCTACCGTGTTAAGGAATTTGAAGAGGTTCGTTTAACGCTTATACCCTTAACGCTTAACGAAAAGTAACCGGAGAAGCCGCTTAACTCTTACACCATTAACCATTAACCATTGACAAGTTCCGCCAAAAAAGACAAGAATTTAGGTATCAATTTATTAAAAAAGAGCTCACGGCCAGCAGATCATTCAACACGGCATAGCCCGTTTCACAATTTCCCGCTCCCGGTCCCGCAATTGTAACATCCTGCAAATAATCCGTGCTGATTGTAAC